>JACMNW010000148.1 GCA_014378345.1 Pseudorhodobacter sp.
CAAACGAGGCGATGGTCGAGGCGAGCACAGGTAAAGTGATGTGCCACAGATAGTCTAACGCTTTGCCAATCAACGACAGGTCGCTGAAATTCGAAGACGTCAGACCCCGCAACGGAAATATTTTCCAATATGACCCGCCCGCAAACAGCACCAGCAACATCACCGCCACCAACAGCCCCGGTATGGCATAGGCCGCAATGATGATACCGCTGGTCCAGCTGTCAAACGCCGACCCATCGCGCACCGCTTTGCGAATGCCCAGCGGGATGGAAATCAGATAAGCAATCAGTGTGGACCACAGCCCCAGCGTGATCGACACCGGCATTTTCTCTGCCACCAATTCCAGCACACCGGTAGACCGGAAATAGCTTTCGCCAAAATCGAACCGCACGAATTTGCCCAGCATGATGAAGAACCGCTCCACCGCCGGGATCATTTCCTTTTTGCAAACCTTCGCTTGTTCTGCCGTAGTGCCGGTGAACCCCGGTGGGCACAAAAACCGGGCAAAGCCAAATTCCACCTCCAGCTTGGCGCGAAATTCAGGTGGCAGGCCGCGTGCACCAACATAGCCGCCCTTGGCGTCGCCTTTGCCCGCCTCATCCGCGCTGGTGCCGGTAACGGCGCCGATGACATCGCCTTCGCCTTCAAGCCGCGCCTCAATCTGGTCAAACGGTCCGCCCGGCACAAACTGCGTCAGACCAAAGTTGACCACCATGATCCCGAACAACGTCGGGATCACCAGCAGCAGGCGGCGGAAAATATAGGCGATCATCGGTTACTTCAGCACGCCCGAAGCTTTTAGCTTGTCGGCTTTTTCAGCGTTGAACCACCAAAAATCCATCTCGCCAAGCGCATAGGGTGGCAGGGTTTCAGGGTGTTCGATCTGGTCGTAATAGGCCACTGTATGGGTGTTTTTGTACCACTGCGGCACCCAGAATTTGAGGCTCCGCAACACCCGGTCCAGTGACTGGGTCACAACATCCAGATCTTCGCGCGTTTTGGCCCCTTCGATCAGATCGGTCAGCTTATCCACCGCCGGATTAGCAATGCCTGCGCGGTTACGGGTGGAATTGTTCGCGGTGACAGAGGCATAGGCCTGTTTAAGCTCGGCACCGGGTTCATAGCCGCCATTCACTGCATTGCCGACGATTATGTCAAAATCAAACGCCGGCGGATCGGTGCGCTGGCTCATCTGGGCGGGATCAATCAGGTTAAGCGACGCATCAACCCCCAGCGCGCGCAGGTTTTCAACATAGGGGCTGATCACACGTTCAAATGTTGGTGTATCTTCCAGAAACTCCACCACCAACTTTTCGCCCTTGGCATTGCGGCGCATGCCGTCATCACCCACAGCCCATCCAGCTTCATCCAGCAGGGCGGATGCCTTGCGCAAATTGCCCCGGTCCAGTGCCTTGTCCGCGTTCGATACCGACCCCATGATCGCGTCATCGATCAGGATCGACGCGTCCAGCAGCCTTTCGTCAATCAACGGCTGCAAAATCGCCGCTTGGGCAGCGCTTGCCGGGCCCACCGCCGCCATCTGCGTGTTTTCCCAGATCGAATTGATCCGCGCATAAAGCCCGTAAAACAGCGTCTGGTTTGACCATTCAAAGTTGAACATCAACCCGATGGCTTCGCGAACGCGCGGGTCCTGGAATTTCTCACGCCGCAGGTTGAACAAGAACGCCTGCCCCGACGCAATCGCACCATTGGGCAGTTCGGTCTTGATCACCGACCCGTTGCTCAGGTTTTCAAAATCATAGGCCGTCGCCCAGTTTTTCGAAGAATTCTCATTGCGAAAGGTGTAAAGCCCGGATTTAAACGCTTCCATCGCCGCCGTATCATCACCAAAATATTCAATGCGGATGCGAACAAAGTTTTTGCGCCCAATGCCGTGCGGCAGATCCTTCGCCCAATAATCCGGGTTCAGTTTATAGATGATCTGCTGCCCCGGTTTCATACTGTCCAGCATATAGGCCCCGGTGCCCAAAAACGGCACTAGGCTCGATTCTTCCAGATCCTGCTTTTTCGCCTCATAATAAGCCTTGGAAATCACCGTAAGGCTGCCCGCCGACGCAGGCATATCGCGAAAATTCGTGCCAGGCGTGAAGGTGAACTTCACACGGTAGGGATCAAGCACCTCGACCAACTTGAACTTGTCGTTAAAGACAGACCGGTATTCCGCAATGCCCTTGTCGCGAAACAGCTCATAGCTGAACAAGACATCGGCGGCGGTCATGGACGAGCCATCTGAAAACTTCACATCCTTGCGCAGATTAAAGATCACCCAAGACCGGTCTTCGGGATATTCCATCGTCTCGCACATCAAACAATAGGCCGCCCCAATTTCGTCTGACGTGCTGGTCAGGATGTTTTCATAGGGCGCGGATGCCAGTGCCGCCGATACGCCTTTAACCGAGTACGGATTCATCGAATCGAATGTGCCGGGGGCCCATTCCGATATTTCGCCGCCCTTTGGCGCGTCTGGGTTCACATAATCCAGATGCTTGAAATCTGCCGGATATTTCAGCTGGCCGAAGGTCGATATGCCATGCGCCACGATTGTGGTTTCCGCCCGCGCCGCAACGGCCCAACCGGCTGCTGCCACGATCAATAGCCCAGCACCCATCCAGCCCGCCAAGCCCGCTGGCTTTTGCGCCACTTTCGTGCCTGCGCTGTTTTTGGCTTGTCTGTGCTGTTGCATCCCGATCTCCCGCCCTATCGCCATTTTGTCTTATTACGATTACTTTATGCTAAATCGAAGCTTGTCGATGGCAAGTTGCGTCTTCGTGATGTGTCCGGCATCAAAAATGCAAAAAGCCGCCCCAAAGGGACGGCTTTTGACGCGAACGCCTTTTGTAATCTCACTGCAATGAGGCCAGATAGGCAATAACATTGGCGCGGTCTTCAACCTTGGCAAGGCCCGCAAAACCCATCTTAGTGCCGGGCGCATATGCTTTAGGACTGGTCAGAAACCCATTCAGATTGTCCGTGGTCCATGCGTCACCCGCCATCGCAACCAAGGCTTCTGAATAAGCAAAGCCTGCGATCGATGCTTTGGGGCGTTCAACAACACCGTTCAGATGTGGACCAGTGCCATTTTCACCATTAACTTTGTGGCAGGCTTTGCACTTGCCGAAAACTTTCTCTCCCGCCGCTACATCTGCAGCAGCGTACACATCCGCAAACGCTGGTCCCGCTTCGGCACCGCCTTCTGCAGATGCGCCTGCCCCTGTATCAATGGTGTAGGCCTGCGCCATTTCTTCGCCGCCCTCTTCCGGGCCGGTGTGATACAGCGCTTCCGCCGCCCAGTTACCCAGCAGAAAAATCAGCAACGATCCGCAAACCGCACCCAATACCTTGGTCATCGTCATTGTGTCGAACATGAAGCACTTCCCTTGGTCGTCTTTGTCGGGGTTATCTACCCGCTTCCCCCCATAGGTTTCAAGGTGTAGTAGCGCGACCAATCGCCCCTAACGGGCCTTTTTGTGATGGAGAGCCACCAGATGCCCGGTCGTATCGCCTTTCAGGGGGAACTTGGTGCCTATTCGCATCAGGCCTGCCGCCAATCGCGCCCGGACATGGAAGCCGTTCCCTGCGCCACATTTGAAGAAGCTATCGACCGTTGCCGCAGCGGCGACGTCGATCTGGCGATGCTGGGTCTGGAAAATTCAACCTATGGCCGCGTGGCTGATGTGCACCGCCTGTTGCCCGATAGCGGCCTGCATATCATCGACGAGGCCTTCGTTCGCGTGCATATCAATCTGCTTGCGGTCAAAGGCACCAAGTTGGCGGATGTGAAACGCGTGCGCTGCATGTCAATTCTTTTGGGCCAATGCGGCACGTTCCTGAAAGACCATAACCTTGCCACCCTGAACTGGACCGATAATGCCGCCGCCGCACGTGATGTGGCAGCGTTGGCTGATCCGGCTGAGGCGGCCCTCGCATCTGAACTTGCAGGCGAAATTTACGGCCTTGATATTCTGGCCCGCCAGATCGAAGACCAATCCAACAACACCCCGCGTTTTCTGGTAATGTCACGCAGCGCTGATCATAGCCGCCGTGGCACGGGTGCCATGATGACGACCTTTACCTTCCGCGTGCGCAACATTCCCGCCGCACTGTACAAAGCAATGGGCGGATTTGCCACCAACGGCGTCAACATGACCAAACTTGAAAGCTATATGA
>JACMNW010000149.1 GCA_014378345.1 Pseudorhodobacter sp.
CGCTGCGTGCGCGTCAGGCGCAGTGAGGCCTCGGTCTGCGCTGCAGACAGGGTGCCGGGGGGCGTGTCATCATTGGGCGGGGTCACGACTACGTCCCCAAGCAGCGCACGCAATTGCACCGCGGTCAGGTAGCCCGTCACTTTGTCGCCCTTGTCGCGCTGCCATGTTGCAATGGCATTGCGCGTGTTGCGGCCCCAAACACCGTCGGCACCGTAGGTCCGGTAGCCAAGCCGGTTCAACTCTCGCTGCACCGCGACGCGCTGCCGATAGGTGATGCCAAGCCGCGCCTCCGCCTGCTGGGCAGAGGCTGTCGAGCCATCGACCGGTACGCCCAGCCGGGCCAAGGCCTGCTCCGCGTTTGTGCGATACTTGCCTTTCGGGAATTCTGCCAGATAGGTGCGGTAGGCGCTGGCTGTATTTGCCTCCTGCGCCGTAATATAGGCGCTCCGGTCCCGTTCCTGCAGGATCAGGCTTTGGGCTATACCGCCGATCACCTCCCCGAAATCGTCTTGCGCGACGACGGGGGTGGAAAGGCCAAAGCTGGCCGCGAGTATCAGCGGCAGGGTGAAAGCCCGCATGGAACATCCTTTCAATAAAGACGCGGCCTTGTTGGTGACCGCTGCACGCATACAACGCGCAGGCTTAAGATTGGTTGCATGCGCGCCGCCGCCGTGTCGGAGTATTGATCATGTCGGAATTTCGGGTGGCCTTTGTGGACTGCCGCCGGAGGACGCAAATTCATCGCAAGACAACAAATCAGGAGACGCTTTCGCAGGCTCTAGCTTAAAAACGCTCCTATTGCGATGCAAGATTCGGCCGGTTGACCCACTGTTGAAACGGCAGGTGTCATGTGGTTAGTCATTTTAATTTATCTTGAACCCGTGTAAACGCTGCTTTCCGGCGATGCGGCTTGGCGAAACCGTGAAATGGCTATGATCGTGACTAAGCCGCAGATAAATCAAGGCTCGTGTTGCAAAACCCGGCAATGCTTCGACTGGCAACTTAGGCTCGGACGTCGGGGCTGAACCGAGACTTATCCGCTCTTCAAAGCTGGGTCGCTGAACGCAGGGTTTTCCGGCTTTCGCATAGTATAGAACACAGGAGAAACTCTCTCAGTTTCGTCGGCATGACAAGAACGGTATTCTTGATCGCACCTGCGGCCGCTCTGTTTTGTACTCTCTATGCCAACGCGCCTGTATTTGGCTGCGCGGCTGTTTATAACCCATGCCGAACTGGCATATTGCAAACAACCAGCAAACCGCCCAATGATGACGACTGGCCAAGGCTCAAGGTGCCTCCATAGGCAGTCATCACATCTGACGCGATTGCAAGGCCCAAGCCAGTGCCGCGTGTTGCCGTGTCTAACCGCCCGCCCGGTCGCAAAGCCTCGATCCGGTCTGCTGCGGAAATGCCGGGCCCGTCGTCTTCGATACGAATAACCGTTGCATCCGCAGTTTGATGGGCGCTGACGACGACCATGTTGCGGCAGAATTTCAGGGCGTTCTCGAGAAGGTTTCCCAGAACTTCCTCGACATCCTGTACATCCATCGAAACACGAAGGTCCGGCGGCACACGCAAATCCAGGATTTTTTCACTATTTGCAAAAAGCGTGGTGAAGGCCCTGTCCAGACGTTGGAGGGATTGGTGCAGGTTAGCCCCCAGTTGCGCCGGGGAGCCCAGATTTGCTGCACGCACCCGCGTCAGGGACCGGGTGATCTGCGCATCAATCCGACCCAAAGCTTCCTCGGCAATCTCGATTGTCTGGCCGGCAGTTTCGAAACGGCTAAGCTCATTTCGCAGAATGGCCGACGGGGTTTTCAGCGCATGAGCGAGGTCCGCACTATGCCTGCGCGTCCGTTCAAGCAAATTTCGGTTGCGATCCAGCAAGATGTTGATATCGCTTACCAGTGGTGAAACTTCTTCTGGATAATCTGCAGGATCCAAACCCTCATTACCGTCCCAACGCCGGTTGATATCCTTTTGTAGCGTCGACAACGGCCGCAGGATGGCAGACGTTTGGAAAATCGCAATGATCAGCCCCAACAAACCGACGATGGCAAACCCACTTAGCAGGCTTTGCCGGATATCCCATTGTTCAGCGTAAAGCTGGGCCATCGAATTTGCCACTGCAACGACCATCGGCGCTTCGCCATCGGGTGTGATCTGCCGCCATGCAAGTCGCACAGCACCGTCCGGCCCAACAGCGTCTGAATACTGCAACTCACGCGATGCGGCAGGCACTGCCAGCACGGTATCAAAAAGCGACCGCGAGGTGATAATCGTCCCGTCCGATGTAGTGACTTGCCAATAGCGCCCCGAATAGGGCCGCTCATACAGCGGGTCAGAAAGTTCTGTCGCAAGGATATCGGCGTCCACCGCACCGTTAGTGACCGCCGCAGTCAGTTGCAGGTGCAGCGCAGCCATATCGGTGTCAAATCGGCGCAAGGCGATATCGTCAACTGATGTGACCAAGACCACAGCACCCACCAGAATTGACAATGCCGACAACCCAAGGCCCCACAGGATCGCCCTGCTTCGCAACGACCGCATCAGGCCGGATCTATCTTATAACCGCGACCCCGGATCGTTTGGATAACCTGCGCGCCCAGTTTTTTCCGCAACCGGGCTATGAAAACAGCGATGGTGTTCGAATCTCGGTCTGCGTCATAGGCATAAATATGCTCGGACAATTCCGTCCGTGACACGAGCCGACCTGAATTATTGACCAAGTAGGTTAGTACGGCGGCTTCTTGTGCGGTGAGATCGACGGCAATCCCCTCCACCGTTGCGCGACCCATTCTGGTGTCAAAGCTGAACGTCCCCGCTTCAAAAAGTGGGCTTTGCTGGCCCATCCGGCGGCGAAGCAAGGCCCTGACACGTGCCAGCAATTCAGCCATATGAAAGGGTTTGGTAATATAGTCGTCGGCACCTGCATCTAGGCCATCTACACGCTGCGACCAGCCGTCGCGTGCCGTTAATATCAGAACGGGAACGCCGTTCTTTTGCGCCCGCCATTCCCGCAATATGGATAGCCCATCGCGTTTCGGCAGGCCAAGATCAAGAATGATCATGTCATAGGGTTCGGTCGACCCCAAGAACGCGGCTTCTTCGCCATCTTTCACAACATCGACAACCCGGCCCTCTTGCACCAGCGCCTGCCGAATCTGATCACTAAGCGCAGGGTCATCTTCGGCCAAAAGCAATCTCATGAACCAGCGTGTCCGCGTGTCGGATTGCGGTGCCACCAGTCAGTTTTTGCCATTTCCGTTGCCATTGCCATTGCCATTGCCATTTCCGTTACCGTTTCCATTGCCGTGGTCATTTCCACCGCTGTTTTCACCGCCATCTGCGCCACCGGCGCCCCTGCCTTGATTTTCGGACTTGGATTTGCCAACGCCCGCCGCAGCAACAGGTCGGGAATTGGTCGTCGCCGCGCGCATCCGCGTGGCGGTTGGTGAGCCATTTGCAAGGATGTCACCAGTTTGGGCGTTGATGAACACACGCACGACGCGGCCCGACGGTTGCACAACGACGACGCGGTAAAACAAACCATCCAGGTCAAACAATCGCACGTCAACGGGTTCGCCGGGCGCAGCCCCCGACACCACGTCAAACACGCGAGAAAGGCTGACGCTGTGGCCAGTTGCCACCAAGTCGCGCAGTTCCGCCTGCCCAATCTCACGCGGCACGCCCGCCAATGCCGCGAACGGAAGGGCGAAAATTAGGATAAGGGCAAATGCAAATTTGTTCATACTGCCTTCTATCAGAACCAACGTGAACCCAAAATGAACATTTTATTTAGCGGCGGTTCACCATCGCTGTGCTTTACGTTTGGCATTGCAGGTTGATGTCGAAGAGACACAGCCGATATCTAATCGGAGAGTGACATGAAAACGAAGCATAAAAATATTCTGTCGGCAGCATTCTTTTCGGCGGCTCTTCTTGGGGCCATGTCGATCACAATGACACTTCCTTTCGCAGGCGTCGCATATGCCAAAGGTGGAAATGATGGCGGCAATGGCGGCAACTCTGGTGGTAACGGCGGCGGGTCTGCACATTCGGATCGTGGCAATTCGGGTGGTTCGAAAAAATCCGCCGGCGCTGGAAAAGCCGGCGTTTCGGAATCAGACGTTACCGCCGCTGGCAAGCACGCGACTGCAAAACCGAAAAAATCGAAAACAAAGGCTGACCTACCCGGCGCAAGTGCATCAGACCTGGGTGCACTGAATGCAGCGCACGCTTCGCCTCAGGCTTTGGCCAACGCTAGCCCCAATTCCCGTGTCGGCAGAATTGCGGCCTACCGCGATGCCGTTTTGGGACGGGCCGACTTGCTTTCAGATTATGATCTGGCGCGCGCAGCACTTGACGCCGCGACTCCTCCTTCTCGCGACTCCGCCACCATTGGCGGTGATATTGCGCAGCTTGACACAGACATCGGCGTGAAGGCTGCTGAACTTTCTGGCCTTCAAGCGGAACTGGCTGCAGCACCTGCTGACGCTGACACAACTGCCCTGGCGGGCGAAATCGCCGCTGTTGAAGGCGAAATTGACGCACTTTCAGCGGAACGAGCCACAGTTCAGGCAGAACTCGATGCGGCAAAAGCGTACGACACCCTCACTTTGCGTGAGGCGGAGTTGCGTCAGGCCATTGCGGACCAGCCTGCAACAGAACTGGGCCTGCTGGAGGCCGCGGCTAACAAGCCTGTAACCGATGCTGTCGTGGCAGCCGTCAATAACTTGCTTGGGCTGGATCCTGCCGCACTCATCATTCCAGATGCGCCGCAGCCTCCGGCAACCGGGGATGCTCCTGTCCAGTAACCTAAGGCCTGCCAGCCCCGCCAAAACAGTATAGGCAATCTTGGGGTACGTATGCACGTCAAACGAGTATCCTGCGGCCAATATCGCAGGGTACTCGTTCGCGGTTCACTGGCGTGGCGCAAAATTAGCACCGTTTACCTGCGCGAGGTGTCGGCACCTTTGTGTCCGCCTTCCCGGCTTGGCGAAGACTGCGTTTGGTCCGTAGCACCGTCGTGTAAGCCAGCCGACGCGAGCCCCCTTAATCAGTTCGAAAACGTATGCATATAACGCAGCACAACCGGACCGATGGTTACGATCAGCAGCGATGGCATCATCAGCAAAGCCATGGTGGCGGACATCAAAACCGGCAACTTGTTGGCTTTTTCTTGCGCGCGCAGTTCGCGCCGCTCTCGCATTTCGGCAGAATACGTCAGTAAGGCTTGGCTCATCGAGGTGCCAAAGCGGATTGACTGCAACACCACGTTGACGAAGGAATAAGCCTCGTCAATCGCCAGCCGGTCCGCCAAAGCATGAAATGCCCCCTCTCGATCTCGTCCCGCCAAGATTTCTTGCTGGGTCGAGATAAATTCCTCGGCTATTTCCGGCGCCGTGGTTCGCATCTCTGCCGCCACACGGGCGAGGGATGCGTCAAAGCCAAGGCCAGATTCGATTGAGATCTGCATCAGGTCAAGTGCATTCGGAAAGCCAAGTTCCACGCGATACTTGTACTCTTTGGCACGCGACGACAGCCAGTAGGCCGGGCCATAGAACCCAACAAGGATCATCACCGCAAACAGCATCAAAAGCTGGTTGCGCGCAATGTTGCCCATGCGCCCACTGACAAAATCAGGTATCGGCAGCGCCTCGCGGTAAAGAAAGGTCAGTGCCACGAGGCAGGGCAGAAAAAGGCCTGTCCCTACACGTATTGCATAGAACCAAAGCACTGCATTCGGGCCTGAAAAGCCTGCACGTATCAAATTGCGGCGAACCTTGTTGCGCTCGCGCTGTTGAGAGGGAAGAAAGGCCTTGGCAAGCCCGCCCGGTGTGACCTCGGGGGCCACGAAAAGCGAAATCGGAGTGTCGACGCCGCCAGCAGCCCCGGCCGCGCGCATCCTGGCGCGTACGCGAACGGTGTTCCGGTCCCGCGCGAAACTAACAATACTTAGAAACACCAGAAGCGAGCCAAAAAAGAGGCCCAACAGGATGAACGTCCTGGGCTCAATTCCCAAATTGGCAGCGAAGGGGGAAATTGTTGATAGCATGGTGCGCCCCTAAATCCGGAAATTGACAAGTCGGAATAGCACAAAGCCATTCAGAAAAATGAAGCCTAGCGTCACAAGAGTCATCGGCATGAACAGGGGGTCTTGTACGACATCGCCGTAATAGGATGGCGTGATGATCGAATTCAGCCCCACCATCAGAAATGGCAGGCCGGAAAGTATCCATGCTGAAATGCGTCCTTCGGCTGACATCGATTTTATCTTTCGGCGCATCATGATCCGTCCCCGCATCACCCCAGCCAGCACGCCCAGAACCCGCCCGAGGTTCCCGCCAGTGCCATGCTGAATAGCGATACTGACGGCAAGGTAATGGAAATCTTCACTCGGGTTGCGTTCAGCAAGTTTACGGAAAGCCACAACCAACTCGTCGCCATAACTTATCTGGTCGACCACGATGCCGAATTCTGTGCCAATCGGGTCTGGCATGGTTTCTGCGACTGTCCCGATCGAAGATGACAAGGGATGCCCAGCTCGCAACGCGCGCGCCATCAAGTCAAGTGCATCGGGCAGTTGCGCCGAAATCCGCTTCAGTCGCGCAGTCTTGATGACCGACATTACCATAAGCGGAAGCAAGATGAAGACCATCAGAGACAGGCCAATGGCCACAAATGTTCCAACCAGCGGCTTTAGCACAAGCGACGCCAGACAAAAAAGCACCAGCGCCCCCAGCCCGAAAATCATAGGCTGCTGCGGCAATCCCGACGCGACAAGCATGCTGCCAAGATCCATCCCAAGAAACCTCTTTTGCGACCCATCGCCGGGCAGCAGTATTTCGAGCCGTTCCTCAATCTGCGTACCTCCGGCGATCAGGCGCATCCGGCGCGAGCGCGCTTCGCCGTCGGTTTCACGCCGCGAAGCCAACTGGCGCATACCTTCGATCAAAAGAAGAGCACCCAAAAAGACCCCGATGAAGATCAGCCAGCCGGGATCGATACCTGCGAAAAAGTCGCTCATCCTGGGGTCCCTCCGGCAACAAACGAGTCCGACGTCATCGAAACGCCCGCAGAGAGCAAAGCTTCCATGCAGAGTGGACGAATACCGGTTGGCACGAATTCCCCCAGAACCTCACCAGTTTCCGAACGCCCGCGTTTGCGAAACACAAAGATGTCTTGCATGCTGATGACGTCGCCCTCCATTCCCGTGATTTCCGAAATCGACATGATCCGGCGGCGGCCGTCGGCCAAACGCGACAATTGCAAAACGATCTGCAGGCCTGATGCGATCTGACGACGCACCGCTTGCATTGGAACTTCGCCGCCGATCATTGCCACCATTTGCTCCAACCGGGACAGGGCGTCACGGGCGGTGTTGGCATGGATCGTGGTCATTGACCCGTCATGGCCCGTATTCATCGCCTGCAACATGTCGAAGGCTTCGGTGCCGCGCACCTCGCCGATGATAATGCGGTCCGGCCGCATCCGAAGCGCATTGCGCACAAGATCGCGCTGGGTGACGGCACTTGACCCTTCCGCGCTAGGCGGCCGGGTTTCCAGACGGACAACGTGATCTTGCTGCAATTGCAATTCGGCGGCGTCTTCAATGGTGACAATGCGCTGCGATGGGTCGATTGCAGCCGACATTGCGTTCAGCATGGTGGTTTTGCCAGACCCCGTACCGCCTGAAATCAGGATGTTCAGCCGGGCCTCGACCACGGCGTGCAGAAACTTGGCCGATCCCGGCGTCAGCGTTCCAGTCTCGATCAGCTTTGCAGCTGTCAACGGATCGCGGGAGAATTTGCGGATCGACAGGGTCGGGCCGTCAATGGCGCAGGGGCGCACAATCACATTGACCCTGCTGCCATCATCAAGACGCGCATCAACCCAAGGCTGGCTTTCATCAACGCGGCGACCAACGCGGCTAACGATCTTGTCGATGATCCGCATCAGGTGGCGTTCATCGCGGAACTGCACCGGCACACGTTCCAGTTTGCCGTAGCGTTCGACATAGACGTTGCGGAACGAGTTCACCAATATATCGGCCACGCCCGGATCAGCCAGCAGCGGCTCCAACGGGCCAAGCCCCATCACTTCGTCGATCAGCTCATCCGTCAGCC
>JACMNW010000150.1 GCA_014378345.1 Pseudorhodobacter sp.
CCGAAGCCGTGAAAAATCAGCCATTCGTCAAAACCTGTCAGTGATGGCAACAATTGCCGATTGACCTTATATTGCCACACAGGATACAAGGTTTGCAACCGGTTGCAAATCATTTTAAAGGTACACGCAGACAATGACACAAATCGGCATAGGCATCGTCGGCGGTGGCTATATGGGCAAGGCCCATGCGGTTGCCATGTCTGCCGTCGGGGCCGTGTTCAACACCGCTCTGCGCCCAAAACTGGAAATGGTCTGCGCCACCACGTCTAATACCGCTGAATCCCATCGCAGGGCGCTGGGCTTTGCCCGTGCCACCGCCGATTGGCGGGTGCTGGTGGCCGACCCGTTGGTTGAGGCAATCATCATCGCTTCGCCGCAAGAAACTCACCGCGCCATTGCCGAAGCCGCCTTCGCAGTTGGCAAGCCGGTGTTTTGCGAAAAACCGCTGGGCGCATCGCTGGACGACAGCCGCGCCATGGTCGCCGCCGCCAACAGGGCAGGGGCCGCCAACATGGTCGGCTTTAACTACATCCGCACCCCCGCCAGCCAATACGCCCGCGCCTTGATTGCGAATGGCGACATCGGCGATGTCACATGGTTTCGCGGCGAACATACCGAAGATTTCTATGCCGACCCCATGCTTCCCGTGCATTGGCGCAGTTCCGGCCAAGCCAATGGCACCATGGGCGACCTTGCTCCGCACATGATTAACGCAGCCCTTGCCCTGATCGGCCCGATTGCCAGCTTGATTGCCGAGGTTGAAACCGTCCATCCCACCCGTCCCGGCGGTACGGTGACCAATGATGACCAAGCCCAAATGATGTGCCGTTTTGTGGGTGGTGCCATGGGCCACATGTTTTTCAGCCGCGTCGCCACCGGCCGTAAAATGGGCTATGCCTATGAAGTGACTGGCACAAAAGGCGCGATCCGCTTTGATCAGGAAGATCAAAACGCATTGTGGCTTTACAAGATGGACGGCCCCGCCGCAGAGCGCGGTTTCCGCAAAATCCTGACCGGCCCTGACCATCCCGATTACTTGCCGTTTTGCCAAGGCCCTGGCCATGGCACGGGATATCAAGACCAGATCATCATCGAAGCCCGCGATTTTCTGCTGGCTATTGAAACTGGCCGCGCAATCTGGCCCACCTTCCAGGACGGGATGGAAGTGAACCGCGTGATCGCCGCCGCCCATGCCGCCTCCGCCACCAAATCCTGGGTGCGCACATCCGATTTCTAACCCCAAAAGGACCATCCGCATGACCATCCGCATCGGCAACGCCCCCTGTTCCTGGGGTATCGAATTCCCCAGCGACCCAAGCTATCCCACATGGCAATCCGTCCTCTCCGATTGCGCCACTGCTGGCTACAAAGGGATTGAGCTTGGCCCCATTGGCTTTATGCCCGAAGACCCGGCAATTCTTGCTGACGCGCTGGCCAAGAATGACCTGACCCTGATCGGCGGCGTCGTGTTTCGCGCGTTCCACGATCCCGCAATGTGGGATAATGTGATGGACGGCGCGGTCCGCACCTGCAAATCGCTGGTTGCCCACGGTGCCGAACACCTTGTCCTGATCGACAGCATTTCCCCCCGCCGCGCGCCAACTGCTGGCCGCGCGACGGAGGCGGAGCAAATGGACAAAGCCGAATGGACCGCCTTTCGCGACCGCTTCTCCACCATTGCCAAGATGGGGTCTGAGGAATATGGTCTGACCGTCGGCATCCATGCCCATGCCGCGGGCTTCATCGACTTCGAGCCGGAACTTGAACGCCTCCTCGACGAAGTCGACGAAAAGCACTTGAAAATCTGCTTCGATACCGGCCACCATTCCTACGCGGGCTTTGATCCGGTCGCCTTCATGAAGCGCCATATGAACCGCATTTCCTATATGCATTTCAAAGACATAAACCCTGTTGTTAAAGCTGCCGCCATCGCCAACCGCACCGGGTTTTATGATGCCTGCGGCCAAGGCATTTTCTGCAACCTTGGCATGGGCGATGTTGATTTTCCCGCCGTGCGCCAACTGCTGCTGGATGCCAACTTTGAGGGCTGGTGCACGGTTGAACAAGACTGTGATCCATCTATGGACGTGCGCCCCGTCGATGATGCGCGGGCAAACCGTGAATACCTGCAATCTATCGGCTTCTGAAGGAAACCCGAACCATGGCAAAACTAAACTGGGGCATGATCGGCGGCGGTGATGGCAGCCAAATTGGCCCCGCGCACCGCCTTGGTGCGGGCCTTGATGCCGCTTATAATTTCGTGGCGGGCGCTCTGGATTACAGCCCGGACGCAGGCCGTGCCTACGGCCAAAAACTGGGGCTTTCGGCAGACCGGTCTTATGGTGATTGGCGCGAAATGTTGGCAGGTGAACGGGGTCGGCCCGACCGGGTGGATCTGGTGACTGTCGCCACGCCAAACAACACACACTACGAAATTACCAAAGCATTCTTGGAAGCGGGCTTTCACGTGCTGTGCGAAAAGCCGATGACCATGACAGTGGAAGAGGCCGAAGATATCGTCCGTATCGCTGAACGCACGGGCCAGATCTGCGCCGTCAACTATGGCTATACCGGTTATTCCCTCGTGCGCCACATGCGCGCCATGGTCGCCCGTGGTGACTTGGGCAAAATCCGGCTGGTTAAGGCCGAATTTGCCCATGGCCACCACGCCGATGCCGCGAATGCCGAAAACCCCCGCGTGCGCTGGCGCTATGATCCGGCCCAAGCCGGTATTTCCGCGCAATTTGCCGATTGCGGCATTCACGCCCTGCACATGGCCAGTTTCGTGACCGGGCAAGAGGTTACAAAACTATCTGCCGATTGCGTCTCCTGCATCCCCACCCGCCTGCTGGAAGATGATGCCATGGTCAACTTCCGCATGGATGGCGGCACTGTGGGCCGCCTGTGGACCAGTTCCATTGCCCTTGGCCGCCAACACGGCCTTACCCTGCAAGTGTTTGGCGAAACAGGCGGCCTGCGCTGGGCGCAAGAACAGCCAAATCAGCTTTACTACATGCCGCTGAACAAACGCCTTGAAATCATTGAGCGCGGCGAGGCAAACCTTTCCCCCGAAGCAGATCGCACAAGTCGCGTCACGCAAGGCCACGCCGAAGGCATGCCTCTGGCCTTTGCAAACATCTATTCCGATCTTGCCGAAGCCATCCGCGCCAAGAAAGAAGGCCGCAAAATTGACCCCGCCGCGAACCTGTATCCCCGCGCCACCGACGGCCTGCGGTCGATGGCGGCTGTCTTCGCTGTGGCAGAATCCGGCAAGGCCGAGGGCAAATGGATCGACGCCCGCCCGCCCATGTATCGCTAAACCCTTTCCCTAAGCGTTTTGCGTTCTACCACATGGCACGGAAACAATCGCACCGCAGGCGCTGTCTGCGGTGCGTCCACCAAAGCCACCACCAAATCAACCGACGCTGCGATGATCTTGGCGACCGGCTGGTGAATGGTCGTCAGCCCGATATTTGCCCATCCCGCCATTTCCATATCATTGAACCCGATGATCCCCACATCGGTTGGGCTTGATAACCCCGCATCTGCCAGCGCCGACAGCGCCCCGATCGACAGTACATCATCACCGCAAAAATACACTTCAGCGGGTGCGTCCGCCAACAACCGCTGCATTTCCGCGCGACCTGCTTCAAACGAATAAGCCGATGCATAACTGATACTTAGCGCCACATCTTTATGTCGCGATATAGCCCCCCGAAACCCCTCCAACCGGTCTTGGGTTGATGTTGCCGCCTCTGGCCCGCCCAGAAAACCAATTCGGGCGTAGCCTCGCGCAATCAACTCCCGCGCCGCCATCCGCCCGCAGGCCACGTTGTCCACCCCCACCACATGCACCAGCGGTGCATCGGTTTTGCGGCCAAAAGAATGCACCACTGGCATGCCCGCATTCCTGAATGCTTCTGCAAATCCCGCAGGCAGCGTTGAAGATGCCACCACCACACCGTCAACAGAATATTGCTGCAACATCCGCACAGATGCCGCGGGGTCTGTCTCGTCCGAAAGGTTCACCAACAGGGGCCGTAAGCCACGGTCCTGCAAGGCCCGCGTGAACAGATCGAATACTTCAAGGAATACCGGGTTATGAAAGTTGTTCGACACCAACCCAATCAGCTTGGTGCGCCCCGTGGTCAGGCTTGCCGCCAGAAAATTGGGCCGGTATCCTAATTCTGACGCCGCCCGGTCCACCCTTGCCCTCATCGCAGGCGATACCGACGCGCCTTCGGTAAATGTGCGCGACACGGCCGAGGTGGAAACCCCCGCCAACAACGCCACGTCCTTTAATGTAGCAACCATTCCAACAACTCCCGTGTCAGAATATCATCCAACGGTTGTGTGCAATTTGCAATCACTTGCAGCGGTTAAACGCCCGCGTCCTTTACCGCCTCCATCGCCACATAGGTTGATGTCGATGCCACATGCGGCAGTGCTGATAATTTCTCCGCCAAAACCTGCCGGTAGTGCTGAATATCCCGCGTGCGCACTTTCAGCAGGTAATCAAACCGGCTGGCGATCATATGGCATTGTTCGACTTCGGCAATCGCCAGCACGGCCGCGTTAAACGCCTGCAATGCCGCCTCGCGTGTGTCCGATAGCCGCACCTCAACAAAGGCCACATGCGCCAACCCCAGCTGCACCACATCCAGCTGCGCGCGGTAGCCGACTATCGTGCCAGCCTCCTCCAGCCGCTTCATCCGTGCTTGCGTGGGGGATTTTGAAAGCCCGATCCGCCGCGCCAGTTCGGTGGCCGAAAGCCGCCCTTCCGCCGCCAACACCCGCAAAATCGCCTGATCAAATCGGTCCAACTCGCCCCGGTCGTTTTGCATCATATTATTCTCCTATGCACCGCTAATGGCCCTGACATTGCTTAAAGATCAGGACAACAGCCCGCCATTTCCCAGCTATGATATCAAAAAGAGGAGACTCCGCCTATGCCTATTTCCGCCATGAAAACTGCGTGGTCCGTGATAGATACCCAAAGCTTGGCCCCCGAAGCCGCGTTGATTACCGCCCTCATCGCCGAGGCGAAGCTCCCCCCCGCTGACCGTGCCCGCATTTCTGCCGCAGGTGCAGATCTCGTCGCCCGCATCCGCGCTTCGGTCAAACCGGGGCTAATGGAAGTGTTCTTGGCCGAATACGGACTTTCCACCGACGAAGGCATCGCATTGATGTGCTTGGCAGAAGCCCTTTTGCGCGTGCCAGACGCCACCACTATGGACGCGCTGATTGAGGATAAAATCGCACCCTCCGATTGGGGCCGCCATTTGGGCAAATCTGCCTCATCTCTCGTCAATGCCTCAACCTGGGCCTTGATGCTGACGGGCAAAGTCCTCGATGAACGCGAACCCGGCGTTGTCGGCCACCTCAAGACTGCACTGAAACGCTTGGGCGAACCGGTCATCCGCACCGCCGTCACCCGCGCGATGAAAGAAATGGGCCGGCAGTTCGTTTTGGGTGAAACCATAGTGAAAGCTATGAAACGCGCATCAGACCTCGAATCCAAAGGCTACACCTACAGCTACGACATGCTGGGTGAAGCCGCCCGCACAGAAACTGACGCGCGCCGCTATTACCTTTCCTATTCCGGGGCGATTACCTCCATCGCCTCTGCCTGCAAAAGCAATGATATCCGCGCCAATCCTGGCATATCGGTCAAACTCTCTGCCCTGCACCCGCGCTATGAAATCGCCAAAGAAGCCCGTGTTATGGCCGAACTCGTGCCCCGCGTCCGCGCGCTTGCTGGCCTTGCCAAAGCCGCTGGTCTTGGCTTCAACATCGACGCGGAAGAGGCTGACAGACTTGCATTATCCCTGAAAGTAATCGAGGCGGTATTGTCTGATCCTTCCCTCAAAGGCTGGGATGGGTTCGGTGTCGTCGTCCAAGCCTACGGTCGCCGCGCGGGCGCTGTGATCGACTGGTTGCACGCCCTTGCCACCAAGCTGGACCGCAAAATAATGATCCGCCTTGTCAAAGGCGCCTACTGGGATGCCGAAATAAAACGCGCCCAAGTGCTTGGCCTGACTTCTTTCCCTGTCTTTACCCGCAAACAATCCACCGATGTCAGCTACATCGCCAATGCCCGCAAATTGTTGGGGCTAACCGACCGCATTTACCCCCAGTTTGCCACTCATAATGCCCAAACCGTTGCGGCGATTATGGATATGGCGACTGACAAAACTGCCTTCGAATTTCAGCGCTTGCACGGTATGGGCGAACGGCTGCATGACATCGTGCTGACCGACCATCAAATCCGTTGCCGCATCTACGCACCCGTCGGCGCCCACCGCGATTTGCTGGCCTATCTTGTGCGTCGCCTGCTGGAAAATGGTGCCAATTCCAGCTTTGTGAACCAGATCGTCGATGCCGACGTGCCGCCTGCGGTAGTTGCCGCCTGCCCACTGGATGCCGCCCAACGCCTGACCTCAACCGAAAACCCCGCCATCCCGGCAGGCCCGGCTATCTTCGGCGCGCGCAAAAACTCGGCTGGTTATGATCTGACTGATGCCGCAGACCTTGCCAAAATCGACGCCATCCGTACCCCAAACTACACCACACAATTTACCGCCGTGCCGCTCATCGCTGGGGCAACTGCGCTCAACGCGGCAACCCAAATGTACAACCCCGCCAACGGTGTATCCATTGGTCAGGTCCAAGCCGCTACTGCCGCCGATATCGAAACCGCGCTTAAATCTGCCAAATTATGGGCCGCAACTCCAGCAGATCGCGCAGAAACCCTTCAAAAAGCCGCCGACCTGTTCGAATCCAACGCAGGCCCCATCTTCGCCTGTCTTGCCGCCGAAGCCGGAAAAACCCTTGCCGATGCCGTGGGTGAACTGCGCGAAGCCGTGGATTTCCTTCGCTATTACGCCAATGCTGCAACCACCTTGACGGCTCCCCCACGCGGCATCTTCGCCTGCATCAGCCCGTGGAACTTCCCACTTGCCATATTTTCAGGCCAAATCGGCGCTGCCCTTGCCGCAGGCAACGCCGTCATTGCCAAACCCGCCGAACAAACCCCCCTCATCGCGGCCCTGGCCACCGACCTGTTGCACCAAGCAGGCGTTCCCAAAGCAGCGCTCCAGTTGCTGCCCGGTGACGGGGCCACTGTAGGTGCTGCCCTGACTCGCGATCCCCGCATCAACGGCATTTGCTTCACCGGGTCCACCGCCAGCGCCCTTAAAATCCGCACCGCCATGGCCGATCATCTTGATCCCGGTGCACCTCTTATCGCCGAAACGGGTGGCTTGAACGCCATGTTGGTTGACAGCACCGCCCTGCCGGAACAAGCCGTGCGCGATATCCTTGCCTCGGCCTTCCAATCCGCAGGCCAACGCTGCTCCGCCCTGCGCTGTTTGTATGTGCAAGAAGACGTGGCAGAAACCGTGCAGCACATGCTGTTCGGCGCGATGGACGAGATGACCATGGGTGACCCGTGGCACCTTGCCACCGACATAGGCCCGGTAATCGACGCCGCCGCGCAAACCGAAATCCGCAACTACATCGACAAGGCTCGCACCGAAGGCCGCGTTCTGCACGAACTTATCGCGCCTACCACCGGCACCTTCATCGCCCCCACTGTCATCCGCGTCAAAAGCATCGCCGACATGCCGCGCGAAATCTTTGGCCCGGTGCTGCACGTAGCCACCTTCCGCGCCACAGAAATTGATGCCGTTGTAGCCTCCATCAATGCCTCCGGCTACGGCCTGACGTTCGGCCTGCACACCCGCATTGATGACCGCGTGCAACATATCGTCGAGGCGCTGCATGTCGGCAATATCTACGTCAACCGCAACCAGATCGGCGCAGTCGTAGGCAGCCAACCCTTTGGCGGCGAGGGTCTTTCCGGCACCGGGCCAAAGGCAGGCGGGCCAGATTACCTGACCCGTTTTACCAGGCAAAACGCTCCCGAAACCGCGCCCGCCCCAATCACCGCAACCAGCGAAGCAGTGGCCATCGCCGCCCTCAAAGCCGCACCTGCGCCCCAAACTGCCCATGCGCAAAACCTGCCTGGCCCCACCGGCGAATCCAACCGTCTCACGGCCTCGCCGCGCGCGCCCATCCTGTGCCTTGGCCCCAGCGCCAGCACAGCCGCGGCCCAGGCAAAAGCTGTGCGCAGCCTTGGCGGCATCGCGGTCGAGGTTCCAACCCTCGCCCCCGAAATCCTGACCACTTTGCCACACTTCGGTGCCGCCCTGTGGTGGGGCGATACCGCAACCGCGCGCACCCATGCCCAAGCGCTTTCAAAACGCCAAGGCCCCATTCTCGCCTTGATCACTGGCTTGCCTGACGCGGCCCATGTGTTGCTTGAACGCCATGTCTGCATTGATACCACCGCATCGGGTGGAAATGCGCAACTGCTGGCCGAGGTTGGGCAAACCTAAAGGCTTGACGAAAGCACCCGGATCGGAAACTTTGGTTGCATGTTTCCGATCCGTGATCACAACCCTTCGGGGCGCACACCTTACGTGACTTACGCCCTGATTGCGGCGAATATCGCGATATTTTTGGCCTATTGGTATGGCCTGCAAAGCGAATACGCGATCAACGGGTTTTTTTACACCTGGGGTTTAGTGCCACACTTCGTGATGTCTGGGGAAAACCTTCCCACGCTGATCACCCATATTTTCCTGCACGGCGGCTGGATGCACCTTGCAGGCAACATGTTGTTTTTATGGATCTTCGGTGACAACCTTGAAGACCTGCTGGGACATGCCAAGTTCCTGATGTTTTATGTCCTCGCAGGCCTCGCAGCCGCAGCCTTGCAAATCGCGGTTGATCCGGGTTCGCAAGCCCCGATGGTGGGCGCATCAGGGGCTATCGCGGGCGTGCTTGGCGGCTATCTGCTAATGTTTCCGCGCGCCCGCGTTGATGTGGTGTTCATCCTGATCATCATCTTCAAGGTCTTCCCGATCCCGGCATGGATTGTGCTGGGCCTCTGGTTCGGGGCACAGCTGTTCAGTGGTTTTTCCACCCCATCCGAAGACGGCGGCATCGCCTATTTCGCCCATATCGGCGGCTTTATCGCCGGTTTGGCGCTTTGCCTGCCTTTGTGGCGCAGTCTGGGTGGCACGGCATTCTGGCGGCAAACTGCCGGCCATCCAGCCCATCCGGCGGCCGAGTATAAAATCGGCAAAAGTCGCATCCCAACCGTCGGTCGCCGCAAATGATCGGGCGTTGTCACTGTGGTGCGGTGGTGCTCGATATCGTGCTCGCTGGTGGATTGACCACCGCGCACCGCTGCGATTGTTCGTTCTGCCGAAGGCGTGGCGCAATCGCCGTCTCGGCCCCGCTAAATGGCATCAAAACCCTGCAAGGCGCTGAAAACTTGACGCTCTATCAGTTCAACACCAACACCGCCAACATTGGTTCTGCAAAACCTGCGGCATCTACACCCACCACCAACGCCGTTCCAACCCGAACGAATACGGTGTCAACGTCGCCACTCTCGATGGCATAAACCCGCGTGATCTGGGCTGCGTGCCTTGGGTCGATGGTGCCAATCATCCATCAGACGCGCGCTGAAAAAGTTTTACCTTACCAGATTTTGCGCTTCTGATGTTCATTTTGGCCCAAATATCCCGGGGGTGCGGGGGCTGGCCCCCGCTGGCTGGCAAGGCCAGAGGCTGGCCCGTACCGATCGGTAACCCTCACTCGCCCCGAATAACCTTGCGAAACCCGGCAAACAGCGCCTCGTTGCCGCAAATCACAGCACCTTTTTCCAACGGATCGTCGCCCTCGCGAATACCCGACACCAGCCCACCCGCTTCCCGCACAAGGATAATCCCGGCGGCTATGTCCCAAGCGTTCAGCTCCCGCTCCCAATAGCCTTCATACCGGCCAGCGGCCACATAGGCGAGGTCAAGCGACGCCGCCCCCCAACGCCGAACCCCGGCACAGGCTGGCATCAACCGCGCCATGTCCTGCAGGGATGCGGGCAACGTCACCTTCGCGCCAAACGGCACGCCGGTTGCAAACACGGCGTCCGACATCGCACGCCGCCCCGAAACCCGTATCCGGCTTTCGTTCATCCAGGCGCCAGACCCCTTTTCGGCCACATACATCTCATCCTTGGCAGCATCAAACACCACGCCCGCCACGATCTCGCCCTTGTGTTCAAGTGCTATCGACACCGGCCAATGGCAGCCCGTGCAGGAAATTTGTCGTTCCATCCAACGGGTCCACAATCCAGCGCCGGGTTGGGTCCACACCCTCCGTCTCGCCGGTTTCCTCGCCCAGCCAGCCATAGGTCGGCCGCGCGCCCATCAGATCTTCCTTGATAATCCGCTCTGCTTCGCGGTCAGCCTTGGACACAAAGTCGCCGGGCCCCTTGGTTGATACCTGCAGGTTTTCCACCTCACGGAAGTCTTTTACCAATGCGCGGCCTGCTTTTCGGGCGGCTTTGATCATCAGGTTCAGGTTGGCACTGCCTTGCATAGCGCTGGCTCCATCATTTGCAGCCGCTTCCCTACCGCGCGAGGCGGGCGATGGAAAGTCTAAAGCGCAGACAATTCCCCCCAACATCCCTTGCAATCCCTGACCCAGATAAATAACTATTCAGTATGGCTCAATACACCATTTCTGGAATGACCTGCGCCGGATGCGCTCGCAAAGTCGAGGCCGCGTTGAAGGTCGTCGTCCCCTCGGCCACCGTCACGCTTGATCCGCCTGTGGCATCGGTCACCGGTGCCGCGATGGACACTCTGAATACTGCGCTGTCCACTATCGGCAAATACCGCCTCAGCGCGTTTGCCCCGGCTTATGTGCCACCTGCGGAACTACAAACCAGCGCGCTCAAAACCTATTTCCCGTTGTTTCTGGTTCTTTGCCTTATCGCCCTTGCCGCCTTTGCAGGCGGCACGTGGATGATCAGCTTCATGGCAGGCTTCTTTTTGGTGTTTGGTGCGTTCAAGCTGCTGGATGTGCCCGCCTTTGCCGATGCCTATTCCACCTATGATGTGGTGGCCAAGCGGTTCCGCCCTTGGGGCATGGCCTACCCGTTTGTCGAAACCGCCCTCGGCTTTGCGTTTTTGTTCCAGTTTCAAATGCACGCAGCAACGTGGGTGGCGTTGGTCCTAAGCCTGGTGGGCGCCATCGGCGTCATCCAGTCCGTCATGCGCAAGCAAACCATCAAATGTGCCTGCCTTGGCACCGTGTTCAACCTGCCGATGTCAACGATTACCATCGTCGAAAACCTCGGCATGGCCGCCATGGCTGTGGCCATGCTGGCAATGGGCGTCTAACACAGCGCTCTGGTAAGAAAACGGCTCCGGCTCGTTCACCTCAATCAACCGTTTTCTCTCAATCAGCCAAAAACTGTTGCCCACGGCAATGCGGCTCGCAGGTTTTGCCCTGCCAACTCCGCTTTGCCTTGGCGGGTTTTCTCAACCCCATGTGGAAGCGAAAATTTTAGCATTCTCAGACAATTATTGACAAACATTTGCCCCAATTTAGTGGGTTAAGGTAAATGAACGAACTTGCATATTTGCAATAGAACCAGAAATTATCGCCTTTGGTTTTTAAAGGATACCACAATGAACATCCAAAAATATAGTAGCATTTTCAATGTGTTGGTGTTCTGGAAAGACGAAAGAGGAACTGCAACCGTTGAATTTGTCATCTGTGTGCCGGTGTTCGTTATGCTTCTTGGGCTGGTTGTTGACACATCTTTGGTATTCGCTGGCGAAGCACAGGCTTTACGAGTTGTGCAAGATGCGAACCGATCCTTCTCAATCGGTCGAATTAAGACAATTTCAGAAACACAGACAATGATCGTGGACAGTCTTAAATCAATGAGCCCCGGGGTCACGGCCGTTACCGTCGTCAATGGCGGTGTGATAACCAGCACAGCCACCATGCCTGCCCAAGAATTGAGCAGCTTTGGAATTCTGAACGTTTTCGGAAGCACAAAAGTTAAAGTAACCGCCCAACACATGTCGGAGATTTGAAATGCTCGCTCGCAATTTAAAACAAAGGCTCATCGCCGCGACCCAGAACGAAGACGGCGCGATGACCGTCTTCAGTGTTTTTTGTTTTATAACGGCATTGATGGTGGGTGGTTTGGCGGTAGACGTTACCACCGTCATGATGGAACGTACAAGGCTACAAGTGGCGGCCGACGCTGGCGCGCATGCCGCCTTGCTTGCGCGCGATACGATGCTTGAAGCCGACGCCAAGGCCGAAGCCATTCGGGTGGCAAACCTGAATATGCCAAATTCTCTTTATGGCAACATTCTTACCACCGATGATATAACTTTTGGTACATGGAATGCTACAAACGCATCCTTCACCGCTGTGGCCGGATCCAGAAACGCCGTTCATGTTCAGCCAAAGCGCGATACATCCAAGCAAAATGCTGTTGCGACGTACATTTTGAAAATCGTGGGGTTCAATGAATGGAATCTAAAAGTTGACTCAATTTTCACAACCTACCGTCCGACGTGCCTCCGTGAAGGGTTCGTTGCGGATGGTGTGGTAGATCTTCAAAGTAACAACAGCTTTACCAATGGTTTTTGTATCCATTCCAATACCTATGTATCGTTGAACAGTAACAACTATTTCGAGCCCGGAACAGTGGTTTCAATGCCGGATACCGCCGATATCGAACTTCCAAATTCTGGGTACAAAACTAATACTGGCTTATCTAGCGCATTGCGCAGCGGCTCTTTCTATGTCCGGATTGTCCCTCGGATCATCCAGATTATTGCTGGTCTGAATAGCAATGATCCCAGATATGTTCCAAGCTACATTTCAAGTTTGCTTGTAGTGACGCTGGATCCGAAAAAAGCAATTATCCAGACTATGCTTGTTCCGGGCAGAATGCATAACATGACATGCTCAAATTCCGCTGCTGCAAACGTAGCAAATGATGTAATCTTCCAAGACGTCGTTCTCCGGACGAACTGCGTAATCAAGTTTGGACAGGGGGTCGTTCTGCAAAACACGGTCATTGCCACTTCAAGCACCGATGTAAAGTCAATAACTGCAGCGGCTGGATTGCAAGTTGGAAAAAACGATAATTGCGCGGCAGGGGGGGGCGCCCAGCTTGTTACGATGGGCGGCATGTCGTTCCCGTCAGATCTCAAGGTTTATGGCGGGCAACTGCTTGCGAAAGGCGATATTCAATTTGCGGCAAATGCCAATGGTATCCAAGGGGCTTCTTTTGTTGCCGGGGGCATCATTTCAGGGACAAGTAACATGTCGATGGGTTTTTGCGGAACCGGGATGGATAACAACTTCGAAGCTGAATATTTTAAAATGACTTACTGAACCCGCAAATCAAAGGACATGCAAACAAGCTTGCATGTCATCAAGGATCAGGTTGCAGCCAGTCTGGTTCGCCAGCACAGACTGGTGCAAAGTGCGATATTACCACCATGTCCACGGCCTCGGCACCTTACAATGCCGGAGCCGTTTCTTATCAGATGACTTAATCCTCTTTTTGCTCGCCGTTGGAAATTCACTTCACCGACTTTGCCGCATGAAAAGCCGCCGCCGCTGCGCAATCAGGATCAGTTTTCTGCAAGCTCACCTGATGCCCGCCCACCACCGGCCCACCCCGGCGCATCGGCACGCAAGCCTCCAACTCACGCGAATAGGCCCCCAGCAATTCGTCACACCGCGCGGCAATATGTGGCGGTGCCGTGCCCGCCCGGCAGCTATCCATCGACTTTACCGGATAGATCAGCCACGGCTGCGGCGACGGCCCCCGCGCATATGCGGCCGTTGCGGCCATAACAGACAGGACAAACCCCAGTGGGAACCTTACATGACTTTTCATTTTATCCTCCAAGTTTCAATGACGTGCACGCGGGCAAAGCCGCAGTCATCAAAGACCACACAGGCCGTCATCGCTGCGTCATTGGATCGTCATGCCTGTCACTTGCAGAAGTTAAATCTGAGAAAATGAAAGAATTTTATTTCATATTATCAGATACTTAAGTATTACATTTTATATATTAACCGCGCTGTAATTTAACCGGCTCTGACCGGCCCAGCTTCAAAAAATACGCCATATACGGCTTCAAAGCATCCTCTGCCCTTGTCGCTGCATACAGCCGTTTTGTGATGACCCCCGGCCCAAGCGGCCGCGTCACATAATCCGCGTGTAATTTGATATCCCGCAAAACCCAATCCGGAAGCACCGATACTCCCCGGTTTGAACCGACCAACATCAAGATCACCGCCGTCAATTCCACTTGCCGCATCCCCCGCGGCTCTACCTTCGCAGGCGATAGAATTTCCGTGAACACATCCAGTTTGTCCCGCGAAACCGGATAGGTGATCAACATCTGATCGCGGAAATCCTCTGCCACGATCACCTCTTTCCCAGCCAAAGGATTGTTCGCTGCCGCCACAAACATCGGATGATAATCAAACAGCGGATTGAACATCATCCCCGGAACATCAACCGGATCGGACGATATCACCAAATCCACCTCCTCCCGCATCAAGGCTGGCAGCGCCTCAAACGCGAGGCCGGCCCTGATATCCACATCTACCTCCGGCCAGGCCCGCCGGAACAATTCCAGCACCGGAAACAACCAGTCAAAACACGCATGACATTCCATCGCGATATGAAGCCTGCCCGTCTTGCCCGATTTTAACGCCTTGAAATCCTCCTCCAGCGCGTCAATCTCCGGCAAAATCCTCTCCGCCAGCTTCAACATACGAAAGCCCGCGACCGACAGTTTCAACGGCTTCGATCTGCGCACAAACAGCTCAATCCCCGCCTGATCCTCCAACCCCTTCACCTGATGTGAAAGTGCGGATTGTGTCATGTTCAGCAAATCTGCGGCCCGCGCCAAACCCCCCGCCTGATGAATCGCCCGAATGGTCCGAAGATGGCGAAATTCCAGATGCATTATGCGGTGATCCTCATGTTCATCATTAATATTATGAATTTGTCTCACATTCAGAAATCGGTGACAAGAGGTTCAGGAACAGGAGCCTGCCATGACCATTCCACGCGTATCATTTGAATTCTTTCCGCCGCAAACGCTCGATGCGTCGTTCCGCTTGTGGGAAACTGTGCAGGTTCTGGCCCCTTTGAAGCCCAGCTTTGCCTCCGTTACGTACGGCGCGGGTGGCACGACGCGGAAACTGACGCATGATGCCGTCACCACCATTGGCAAGAATTACGGGCTTAACGTCGCGGCACACCTGACTTGCGTTGATGCGACCCGCTCTGAAACGCTGGAAATCGCCGCCGCTTATGCAGAGGCGGGGGTGACAGAGATCGTCGCCCTGCGCGGTGATGCGCCCAAAGGGGTGGACCGTTTCGCTCCCCACCCCGACGGTTTCGCCAGTTCGGTTGACCTGATCGAGGCGCTGGCCAAAACCGGCAAGTTCAAACTGCGCGTCGGCGCCTACCCCGAGGCGCACCCGGATGCGGCAAATGCCGCCGCCGACGTGACTTACCTGAAACGTAAAATCGACGCTGGGGCAACCAGCGCGATTACGCAGTTTTTCTTCGACGCCGATACCTTCTTTCGCTTCCGCGATGCCTGTCAGGCTGCGGGCATCACTGCCCCCATCATTCCCGGCATCCTGCCAATCCAGAATTGGGATGCCGCAAAACGCTTTGCCGCCCGCTGCGGCACGAAGGTTCCGGCGCGGCTGGATGAGGCGTTTACCATGGCCGCGCGCGATAATCGCACCGATTTGCTGGCCCTTACACAATGCACGGGGCTGTGTGATCGGTTGATCATCGGCGGGGTGGAGGATCTGCATTTCTACACCCTGAACCGCCCGCATCTGACGCGGGATGTGTGCCACACTTTGGGCATCACGCCTGATGTGGCGCTGGAAAAGGTTGCCTGATCAGCGCGGCTTGTTCGTCTGCTGAAATCGGGTATCGTCTGGCGGACCTAAAACAGGATCACGCCCGTGGCAAAACCGATTTTCATTCTGAACGGCCCCAACCTGAATTTGCTGGGCCTGCGGCAGCCCGAGATTTACGGCAGCCAAACTTTGGATGACGTGGCGGAGGCGTGTTCTGCGCTGGCCGACGATCTGGGGGTATCAATCCGGTTTCTGCAATCCAATCATGAAGGCCAGCTGGTCGACTGGATTCAAGAAGCGCGGGGGGCGGCTTCGGGGATCATCATCAATCCGGCGGCGTATTCGCATACGTCCGTCGCGATTCTGGATGCTCTGTCTGCGTTCGATGGCCCGGTGATCGAAGTTCATATTTCCAACATCCATAAAAGAGAGGCGTTTCGGCAGCATTCTTTTGTCTCCGCCCGGGCCGACGGCGTGATCGCGGGATGTGGGGTGGAGGGGTATTTATTGGGGCTTCGCAGGATGGTCGGGTTGGTGCCGGGGGGGAAGACGTAGGTGTGTTGCCGGGGGGGTAACACATGTGTTGTGGTTGGTAATGGGTTGATATTGTTGGGGTTTATGTTGGGCGTTAAGGGGTTGTTAGGGGTTTGGGACGTTGGGGCGATAATTGCTGCCTACCAAGCCCGGGTTTAGCGGGCAACATCGTAAAAAAGGGCGCAACAGGATATAGACCGTTGCGCCTTAAGTTAGTGCGATGGGAGGATAAAATTGTTGGATCAACGCCCTAGACGGGATTGGAACCGCCCCATTCTGTCTGACTCACCGCTTACCTCAAGTCCTTGTGCGGTTTTGCGGACAATTAAACCACTGCTCAGGGCAGCCCTTCGAATGTGCGCTTCGTAGGTCGATATCAGTTCTTTCTGTAAACTCCTAGCCAGCGAGTCTGCCGACGATAAGCTCCGCCCCTTGTATTTGAACTTTATCATGGCTCAACCTTTTGGTGGGAAAGGATCGTTGCCATAGCTGTAAGCTTCCCGAAAACGAGCGTCTTGCCCTTGAATCCGCAATTCGGATTCTTGGTTTTTTGCGATGCCTCGACCAAAGCTGATGGCCTCACGTTGCGTCTCAAAGCTGCGAGTAAGCTGTTTGTTGCCTTCGCCACGAACGCCCCATTTGTCACCATTTCGGACGACATATTGGTTTTTTCCTGTTGTCATTTTCGCTTTCCTTCTGATTGCGATGTGGGCTATTGATTGCAAGATCGCAATCACCATCAATATTGCGATATAGACAGGAGATTGCAAGAGTGA
>JACMNW010000151.1 GCA_014378345.1 Pseudorhodobacter sp.
CCATGTGCTGATCTGGCCAGTGGCGGTGCAGGGCAAAGCCTGCGCGCCCGAGGTGGCGGCGGCGATTGCGGGGTTCAATGCGATTGTGGCGGGTGGGCCAATCCCGCGGCCCGATCTGATTATCGTGGCGCGGGGGGGCGGTAGCCTTGAGGATTTGTGGGGGTTCAACGAGGAGATTGTGGTGCGGGCGGCGGCGGCGTCTGTGATACCACTGATTTCGGCGGTCGGGCATGAAACCGATACGACGCTGCTGGATTATGCCGCCGACCGGCGTGCGCCAACGCCAACGGCGGCTGCGGAAATGGCAGTGCCGGTGCGGATGGAGTTGCTGGCTGGGCTCGACGGGATGGCTGCGCGGTTGTCGCGCGTGGTGGCCAATAGCATGGGGCAAAAAGGGCAACGCTTGCGCGATTTAGGGCGGGCTTTGCCGCGGATTGAGGGGCTGACAGCACAAGCGGCGCAGCGGTTTGATCTGTGGGCAGGGCGTCTTGGCGGGGCGCTGGGGATGGCAGCCTCGCGCAAACGGGCAGATTTTGAGCGGCGGGCTGCGTTGATCCGGCCAGAGATGCTTTTGTCTTTGTTACGGCACAAGCGTGAACGGTTGTTGGACCGCGACGCGGCCCTGAGCGCCGCCGCAATACGCCGGATGAACCGGGCGCGGGACGGTTTGGCGGGCTGGGCTGCGCGCCTTGCGCCCTCGTTGGGTCGGCTGATTGCCGATGCAGGCCGAAAGGCAGACCGCGATGCAAATGAGTTGGCGGCGAAAGATGCGCGGTTGCAAGCGGCGCCTCTGGTGCGGTTTGTGGCGCTGAGTGCGCGGTTGGAAGCGCTGGATCGTACGCGGTTAACATTGGGGTATTTTGATACGCTGAAGCGGGGCTATGCGGTGGTGCGTGCTGACGGCAAGGTGATCACAACAAAGACGGCCGTCGAGCCCGCCGCAACACTGGAACTGGAGTTCCACGATGGCAAAGTTGTGGTGACCGGAAAAGGGGCAGTGCGGCGCGGCAAAAGTGCTGACGGACGTGATCAAGGCAGCTTGTTTTAAGCGCTTTGTGTTCGAAATACCCAAATGCCAGGCATTAGTTTAAACCAAATTGCCAATAAATGTTCGATTAAAACAAACTTGCCATGCAAGGCAAAAGGCAGGCAATACCCTTAAACCCCAAGATCTGGCCCCATGCAGGCCATGGGAGCAGGGCTTTGATCAACCGCCGAAAGCTCTGCCCCGACGCTGTCGCCGATGAATTTTGCGCGCAGACCGGACGTATCAAGATAGAAGGTCCAGCATTGCGGTGTGCCGTCTGACGTGTAGACAAAGCAGATAAGCCCGGCCTCTTCGTACCAGAAGCCTTCGGTGCAATCATCGCCTTTGAAAGCCCAGACGACCTGCCGGTTTGGTCGGTATTGCTCTGTTCCGAACACCTCGCCACCAATCGAGTATGTCAGGGTTTTTCCGGTGGTAAAGGCTTCGAATTCCGGGGCGGTCATAGGTGTTTCGGCATGGGATCGGGTCGCGAACAGACTTGCCGCGCAAATACTGATAATCGTGGCAAAACGCATCGGCGGCTCCGTTAGATGACCTACCCGAACACCCTGCCAGAGCCTTGGCCCATTTGCCAGTCACAGTGCGATGAGCGCGCCGTTTGGGCATTGCCCCTTTCCTAGTGTCTGTGAAGCGACTAGGTAACGATGGCCTGTTTAACGCCAAAGGGTGTGCAATGTCGTTCCTCAAAAAACTTCGCGATAAGATGTTTCGCTCGTCCGATAAAATTGGCGAAGGGCTGGACGCGCTGGTGGCCCAAGGGGCCGAAGGGGCAGGGGATGCGGACCCAGAGCTTGCCCCCACAGCTCAGTTGCCCCCTGAAGCCGAAAGTGCACCGCCACTGCGACGGGACGGGGATGACGCGGCCCCGCAGGCGCCATTTGCATCGCCGGTTGCAGCACCAACCCCGACTGCTGATGCCAAACCCGGGCTGCTGGGCCGCCTGTTCGGGCGCACCGCCCTGGACGAGCCGCGCCGCGTGCTGGACGATGCGATGTTGGAAAGCCTGGAGGAGCTGTTGATCGCGGCGGATATGGGGGTAGAGACGGCGCTAAGGGTAACGGCAAATATCGCCGAAGGCCGGTTCGGCAAGCGCGTGTCCACAGCAGAATTGCGCGGCGCGTTGGCAGGCGAAATTGCCCGCATCATGGGGCCCGTGGCCAAACCGATGCCGATTTACCCCACCAAGCCGCAGGTGGTGCTGGTTGTTGGGGTGAACGGGCCGGGCAAGACCACGACGATTGGTAAATTGGCAAGCCAGTTCAAGGCGGCAGGCAAATCTGTGGTGATCGCAGCGGGTGATACGTTTCGCGCGGCGGCGGTCGAGCAGTTGCAGATTTGGGGCCAGCGCGCCGGGGTTCCGGTGCTGACCGCCCCCGAAGGGTCTGACCCGGCCAGTTTGGCATTTGATGCCATGACCCATGCGCAGGAAATCGGGGCCGATTTGCTGATGATCGATACGGCTGGCCGATTGCAGAACCGCGCTGATCTAATGGAGGAGCTGTCGAAAATTGTGCGGGTGATCCGCAAGAAAGACCCGACCGCGCCGCATAATACGATCTTGGTGCTGGATGCAACAACCGGGCAGAACGCGCTGCTGCAGGTGGAAATATTCCGCAAGATTGCCGACGTATCGGGGTTGGTCATGACCAAACTGGACGGCACGGCGAAGGGTGGCGTTTTGGTGGCGCTGGCAGATAAATTCGGGCTGCCCATTCATGCCATCGGGGTGGGGGAACAGATTGAGGATCTGTCGCCATTTGACCCAGATGATTTTGCGAAAGCGCTGGTCGGACTTGATACGTGACAGGTTTCTTTTTCGCACAAATACTCATCTTTTCTGTGTCTGATGTTGGCGCCTTCGCATGAGCACTTGGTTAATCTCGCTGGAAGGCACGCCGGCAGGGCATCAGTGGGCGCTGGGGCTCGCGTTGATGGCAGCGGTGCTGCATGCTTGGTTTGGCGCATTGCAAAAGGGGCGGTTTGACCCGTGGCTATCGCGCGCGGCGATGGATGCCTGCTATGGGCTGATTGCGGCCCCGTTTGCGCTGTTTGTGGTGCCATGGCCAGAGCCGCATATGTGGGTAATTTTCGCGGGCGCGTGGGCAGTGCATTGCCTTTATAAGGTGCTGCAGGCGATGACCTATGCGCGCGGGGCCTATACGGTGGTTTATCCGGTGGTGCGCGGCACGGGGCCAGTATTCACAGTGCTGGGCGCAGGGATCGTGTTTGGCGAGCATTTTGCGGTCGGGCAATGGCTGGGCGTCGGCCTGTTGGTGGCGGGGATTTTTGGCATTGCTGCATGGAATTTGCGCACCGTGCAGATTGACCGTGACCGGATGATCCCCGCCCTTGGCTTTGCAGTGGCGACGGGGGCTTTGGTGGCAGTTTACACCACCTATGATGCTTACGGAATTCGCGCCACGGCAGACCCGTTTACGTTTCTGGCATGGTTTTTCATGATCGACGGTTGGTTTATTCCGGTGATTACGCATCGGCGTTGGCGGGCGGTGGCGCAGCCGGATGTGATGCCCTTGCTGCGTTTGGGGATTTCGGGTGCGTTCATTGCGTTCTTCAGCTTTGGTGCGATCATGCTGGCCACACGGCTGGATAAGGTGGGCGAAGCGGCGGTGTTGCGCGAAACATCCACCGTATTTGCGGGCCTGATCGGCTGGTTGGTGTTGGGTGAAAAAGTGGGGCTTGTGCGGTTTTCGCTTTTGGCGTTGATTGCCGCCGGTGCGGTTGTGGTGAAAATTGCGGGGTAGGGCGATGGCGGAAAAGTCAGTGAATTTGGTGCTGAAGCAGGTTCTGGAACTGGGGCCGACTATTGTGTTTTTCCTGATTTATCTGCGGATCAAGGAACGTCACTTTACCATATTGGGCACAGATTATTCCGGGTTTATTGTAGCCACGCTGATTTTCGTGCCGATTTTGCTGGCGTCAATGGCGGTGCTGTGGTGGCTGACAGGCACGTTAAGCCGGATGCAGTTGTTCACGGCGTTCATGGTGATTTTCTTTGGTGGGTTGACCGCCTATTTCAATGACGAGCGGTTTTTCAAGATGAAAACCACCATTGTTTACAGCTGCATGGCGGCGATTTTGGGCATCGGGCTGTTGCAAGGGCGGTCTTACCTAGAATGGGTCATCGGATCATTTTTGCCAATGGAGCGGGAAGGCTGGATGAAACTGACCGGGCGGTTGGCATGTATGTTTGTGGCGCTGGCAGTGGCGAATGAAGCAATCTGGCGCACGCAGAGCACCGAGTTGTGGGTGAAGCTGGAGACGTTCGGGATGCCAGCCGCGCTGTTTGCGTTTTTGTGGCTGCAGATCATGGCGTTGCAACGGTTTGTCATTGATCCCGACAAACCGGATGACGCTGCCTGAGCCGGATGGCTCAGGGAAAAATTCTGCACAGAATTTAAGGAAGAATTTTGAGGAAAATTCTTGGGTCGGCGTGCTTAGCGTTTGCCGAACAAGATTTCCTGCGCGCGTTTATCGTCTCTTGCCGCGTTGTTGCGCAACTCTTCGGCCACAGCTTTGCCTTTGATGAACGCAGGCCTTGCGGCCAAAGCATCTAACCAACGCGCGAAGTGCGGCTTATCGCCGATCTCTTGCTGCTGGCCCTTCCAGTTTTGCGCCCAAGGCCAGATGGCAATATCGGCGATGGACAGCGTGTCACCTGCCACAAAAGCGTGGTTTGCAAGCTGGCGGTCAAGCACGCCGTAAAGGCGGCCAACTTGGTTCCTGTAGCGGCTTTTTGCATAGGGCAGATCGTGCGGCGGGTCCATGGCCGGGGCGTATGTCAGAAAATGGTGCGCTTGGCCCGCCATCGGGCCGACACCGCCCATTTGCCACATCAGCCATTCATCAACGGCCACCCGCGCGCGTTCCGTGGCCCCGTAAAGCTGCCCGGTTTTGCGGGCGAGGTATTGCAGGATAGCGCCGGATTCGAAGATTGAGATCGGCTCGCCGTCCGGTCCGCAGGGATCAACAATTGCGGGCATCCGGTTGTTGGGGGCGATTTTCAGGAAATCGGGTTTGAATTGGTCGCCCGCCCCAATGTCCACAAGGTGAATTTTGTAGGGCAGCGCCAGCTCTTCCAATGCGATGGTGATTTTCCAACCATTGGGTGTGGGCCAGTAATACAGGTCGATGGGAGCAGTCATGGGAACCTCGGCGTTATGAGTGCCTATTGAACTGCGATTGGGATTGGCTGCAAGGGATGTTGTAGAAAACGTGACCAACGCTGCGTTACTGTGACGGGCAAGCTTTGCCGCAGATCGGCCAGATCAATTTTGCCAGAACCGCCAAGAAATTCACGGTACAAAGGAAAAAGGCCGGGTCTTGTATAGCTTGACCAATGGCAAATGCGCCGGGTCGCGATGGGGATGGGAAAGCCCAAAAGCTTTAGGCCAGACAGGTGATCTGGGTTGTCAATTTGCGCGGTTACGCAATGCGGCAGGGCAAGCCCAGCCCCCAAACTGCGCGCGCCAAGGCGGTGCGGCACCAGCAACCATTCATAAAGAAAATCGAAAACATCATTTTCGCGGCTGATCACGTTCAATACCTGCGCGCCAAGGCCTGCCGCCGTCATCAGGGCGGCTTCGGCGGTTGATCTGAGTTCTGCGCCCGTCATCAGGATCATCCGGCCTATCATGCCCGGGGAAAGGTGGCTTAGCGCACCCAGCGCCACACGCGCACCCAAACTATGCGCCATAATATTCACCGGGCCCGCGCCATGGGCCGATAGCTGACGGATCAGGTTGGCAAGAGCATGCGCTGACCGGCTGGCCTCGCGGTGCGCGCGCCAGATTGTGCCGCCCGCTTCCCACCCAAAGGCGATGCACAGGCCTTGATCAGGTGTGCCTTCGCCGTAGCCCATCTGATGTGGCCAACTTTCATGGGGACTGTCTTGCAGGATGTAATTGTGCGGGCTCAGCCGGGGTTGGCTGGGCGAATATCGATAGCCATGCAACATAATCAACACGGGCGCGCCGGCTAAATTACCTGCGATAGCATCGGCAAACGGCTGATCAGCGTGGTCAGTTCTAACCAACTGTGCACAAGAGCCGACAGCATTGATGCGCAGAATGGGCATGACCTTGACTTGCTTCTTTCATTTTGTGGCGCGGGCGGGTGCTGCCCACAAAATATAGCGTTGCCCTGCAACGGCTGCTTGACGGACATGTAACATGTGCATGACCGCCGGGCCGTGGTTGACGCCGCCGAGGAAGGCGCGTATTTCAGATGGGTGGCGATTTGTTACCGGATTGCGGGCCAC
>JACMNW010000152.1 GCA_014378345.1 Pseudorhodobacter sp.
ATATGGAAAAAGAACCCGGATGCAGCCGCCTTGGGCAAACCGGGCCGAACCCAGACCGGCGGCATTCGCAAAGCTATGCCGTCGACAAAGCCGCGTCGTGAATAATCGCCAAGCAGCAGCTCCCCGATCGCTTTTTGGGTGCCATAACTGGTCAGGGGCGTGGTGAAATAGTCATCTTCTATCGCGTCCGGAAACGGTGCGCCAAATACCGCGATGGACGAGGTGAAAATGATTTTCGGGCAATGCCCCGCGGCGCGCGCAGCCTCCAGCAGGTACCGCGTGGCATCCAGATTGATCCGGTAACCTTTGTCGAAATCCCGCTCTGCCTCGCCTGAAACCACAGCGGCCAGATGAAAGATCAGATCAGGCTTGCCCACCAGCAGCCGCGTGGCCACACCCGGCGCAGACAGATCGCCAGCCACTGTTTCCACGTCAAAATCAGCCACCAACGGCGCACAGGGCATAAAATCCGCTCGCGTCAGATGGGCTATCGGCCGCCCACAGATCGACCCATCCTGTGCCAGCCGGGCAATCAACTTGCCCCCCAACATCCCACCCGCGCCGATCACCAGAATTCGCATCACATACCCCCAAGCCCTGACCAGCACGCTAAGGGGCGGCCTTCACATCCTCAAGCGCAATCGCGCCTCATGCCGCCCGCAAACTTGCGGCTTTTGCATGCAGATGCGCCACCAAGTCAGTAGTCAAATCCAGCCTGTCCGCCAGTGAAGCCAGTCGGAATGGTCTGAAACAGGGTGACTACCCTCCCTTAACCCTGAGAAAACAAACACCTGTTTAGACATGGTAAGAGAATTGGTGGCGAGGGGGGGACTCGAACCCCCGACCCCGCGATTATGAGTCGCGTGCTCTAACCAGCTGAGCTACCTAGCCATCCGACGCGGTGGGTAGTGGACCCACCTTTAGGCGTCAAGCGGAAAACGACGGTTTACGCGTTGGAACTGTGCGCCACCCGTGGGCGGCCCGATGCTGTGGCGGTCAGTGTCGCTTCGATGAACATGGCGCGGCCCTCGACTGTTGCCTCACGAATGTCGCGGGTGGTGGCAATGCGCAGATCCTCTGCCCCGGCAGCGCGGGCGCGGGTGGTGGCCTCGGCTATCAGCGCGGCCTCCATTGCGACTAAAGCGGCATCGCGGTCGGTATATTTCACCAAACCACTGGTAAAATGCGCCACAAACCGCCCCTCAGTCGGGCTTGTCACCAACCCGGTTGCGCGCTGCGATACTTGCCCCACTACAGCCCCGATCGCATTTGCCACGCCAGCATAGTCCGGCAAGATCATCTTGCAGCCCAACCGTTCTCCTACCGCACCATAATACGACGGCGCAGACGCCCCCAGCCCGATCACCGGCACGCCCAGCCGCATCGTCAGATCAACCACACCCTTGTGCCCCGAGAGCCCCGCCTTCACCAGCACGTGCCGCGCCAAACCATCGGCGTTCTCCCCCGCAAACGCTTCGTCCTCGCCAAACGCCGCCTCCAGCAGGCAATCGACCGTTTGCGCAGTCAACTGGTCCACAATCGCCTGCGCCAGTGTCGCTGCATCAGGCGCAAAGCGGTCGCCCCGGCCATTGCGGCGCTTTGCCAGCAGTCGCACCGCTTTTTCCGCAGCCACCCCGTCCCATGCGTCAAGCTTGCCTAACACATGGCTCGCATCCGACGGCGTGACGCCCGCAATCATCACCAGCCCCCGCGCCACCAACCGCTCCAGCGCCGCAAATTCCAACCGTGATGTCAGGGCTGCGGCCAAGGGCATCGGCTTTGTTATCCGCGCCAGAACCTGCGCCTCGCGTGCCGAAATTCCGGCCGTTTGCCCCGGCCCCATCTTTTCGCTGATCATTGGGATAACAAACCGCCCGTCATGTTCCCCCACCACATCAGACGCCAGCGCCCTATCCAACGCCGCATGAACCCAAGCCCCATGTTCCTGCGCCAGCAAGGATACCGGAACCATCCGCCGCGGCCCAAGCCGCAAGCCGCCATCAAGCCCCTCAGTGATCAGGTGCACCTCACTATCGCCGCCAAGCCCGGTGGTGCGCATCGCCACCGCCTCAACCATAGTGCGAAACCCGCCCACCCGCGCGCCCTCGGGGTCAATTTCCGGCAATCCCCCGCGTAGCAGTGCTACATCGGTGGTGGTCCCGCCAATATCCGACACCAGCGCATCCATCGCCCCCGTCAGCCACCGCGCGCCGACAATGCTGGCTGCCGGACCTGAAAGGATCGTCTCAATCGGCCTCTCGCGCACCATCGCCGCCGAAATCAACGCGCCATCACCGCGCACCACCATCAGGGGTGCCGCAATGCCAATGCTGGCCAGATGACGCTCACTTGCTGCCACCAGCCGCTCGATCATGCCGATCAGACGCGCATTCAACACCGCTGTCAGCGCCCGCTTTGGCCCGTTCAGATTTGCCGAAAGTTCATGGCTACAGGTCACGGGTCGCCCGGTCACCCGCCGGATCAGGTCACGCGCGGCAATTTCATGGGCAGGATTGCGGGTGGCAAAGTGGGATGCCACCGCAAAACCCATAACGCACGGCCCAAATTCGGTCACCGCAGCCTCCAGTGCCACCAGATCCAGTGCCACTTTCTCAGCGCCCGTATGGCTATGCCCGCCGTCTAACCGGATCACCGGATCGCCCTTCAAGGCTTCGGTCAGGCCACCCCGCTCCAGATCGCCGGCATCAAAGCCGATGAACACCAGCGCCACGCGCCCGCCTTGCCCCTCGACCAAAGCATTCGTCGCCAAAGTGGTGGACAATGACACCAATGCGATGTCCGCCGCCGCAACCCCCGCATCCAGCAAAGCAGCATCCACCGCGCGGCCAATGCCCAGCGCCAGATCAACCCGTGTAGTCAGTGATTTGGCGGTGCCAATAACCCGGTCGGCGGCCTCATCCAAAATCACCGCATCGGTATAAGTGCCGCCCGTATCGACACCCAGAAAATACGCCATACCCGCCCTCGCCTGTGCTATTGCCCTTCTATGGCAAACCTAAAGCGCGCGGTCACGCCCGAATACGACGATCAACCGCTACTTCGCCGCCGCATCCCGCAACTTGCGGCGAAACGCTGGCGGAACGCCCATCACGTCGCGGTACTTGGCCACCGTGCGCCGCCCGATATCCACCCCACCCTGCGACAGCGCCCGCGCCAACGCCTCATCCGACAACGGCTTTACCTTATCCTCGCTGGCCACCATGCGCGCTAACCTGTCGCGCAAT
>JACMNW010000153.1 GCA_014378345.1 Pseudorhodobacter sp.
GTCGATCATCACCGAATGGTCGATCACCAGATCCACCGGGGCCAGCGGGTTAATCTGCTGCGCATTGCCGCCAAGGCCGAGGATACCGTCGCGCATGGCGGCAAGGTCAACCACTGCCGGCACCCCAGTGAAATCCTGCATCAACACGCGGGCAGGGCGGTAGGCAATCTCGCGCGGGTTCTTGCCACCCTTCGCCCCCCATTCGGCGAACGCACGGATATCATCCACCGTAACAGTCTTGCCATCCTCAAACCGCAGCATGTTTTCCAGAACCACCTTCAAGCTGGCAGGCAGGCGCGAAAAATCGCCCAGCCCCGCCGCCTGCGCTGCTGGAATGGAATAGTAATCCACCGATGTGCCCCCCGCCGTCAGCGTCTTGCGGGTTTTTTGGCTGTCATGTCCAACGGTGACGGTCATCGTGCTCTCCTGGCCTCGTGCTGGGGCAATTTATCGGAATATACTTTGCGCCGTATTGCCCGAAATCTCGATACAGGCGCAAGTGATCTCTCTAAACTGTATACCGTTGTATGCCGTATTCCCAGCCTGTTTCTTGTCAATTCTTCCAACAAAACTGCAACACCGCACTGTCACAAACACTCGCAAAACCTTGATTGGCGAAAATCGGCTCATTTGGTGTAGAAAGCGTGAACGGTTTAGGAATGGAATTCGTCATGCGTCCGATCATCACTGCCACCTGTGGCCTTTGGCTTTGCTTGCAAGGTGCGGCCTTCGCCCAGTCGCAACCGGTCGTGGTGATTGAACTTTATACGTCGCAAGGCTGTTCGTCTTGCCCGCCTGCTGATGATTTTCTGGCCATGTTGGCGATGGACCCGTCAATCTTGCCTTTAGCTCTGCACGTCGATTATTGGGATTACATCGGCTGGGCAGATAAATTTGCCGATGCAAAATTCACCGATCGTCAAAAAGACTATGCGCATCAAGCTGGATCGCGTTCGATCTATACCCCGCAGATGATTGTGGGTGGCCTTGACCGGGTTGAAGGCTACAAGCGCGAAGAAACTGGCGAACTGATCCGCAAACATCTTGATGCTGCCCAAGACATCGGCCTTACGGTGGACCGTAAAGGCAACATTTTGACAATCCATGCTGATGCCAACGCATCCCTTGGTGGGAATACCAAAGTTCAACTCGTCCGCTACACCCCTTCAGAAACGGTAAATATTGAACGCGGTGAAAATGCGGGTCGCACGATAACCTATTATAATATCGTGAGATCTTGGCAAACGATTGGGGATTGGTCGGGTGCAGCGCCGCTTGATTTGCAAGCAAACGTCAAGGGTGACGAGCCACTGGTTGTGATCGTGCAACAAGACGGCCCGTCCTACATCGTTGCCGCCGCGCGGTTAGATTAGTCGCCGCTACTTTTTCCAGTGCAGCTACCTTTTCCAGCGCCGTTACTTTTTCCAGCGCCGTTACTTTTTCCAGCGGTTGTGAATCCAGAACCACTGTTCCGGATGCGCACGCACCCTCGCCTCAAGACTAGCGGTAATCGCGGCTGTCATAGTAGCGGCATCGCTCTCAGGGATCGGTGCCTCCAGTTCAATTGTGAAACTTAGACCGTCCGGCTGGCGGGTAGCATAAAATGGCATTAAAAGTGCATTATACCGCAAAGCAAGGGATGCGGCCGATGACGCCGTGCGGGCAGGGCGGCCCATAAAAGAAAATGTCTCTGCACCGCGCACGTCTTGGTCAAATAACAGCACCAACTGGCCACCCGTTCTCAGATGGCGCACAAACCCGGCGGTGCCGCGCGGGCCTTGGGCGAATACCGGCCCGCCAAAAGCTTCCATCGTGCGCACATAATGATCGTTGAAATAGCTGTTACGGGCGGGGCGATATAGCCCGCCTACGGCAAAGCCGCGCGCCACAAGGCTTGCACGCGCCGCCTCATAGTTGCCAAAATGGCCGGACACCAGAATAACCGCTTGTCCCTTCGCGCGCGCCTCAAACAGCGCCGCCACGCCGGGGCCAATCGGATCTATTTTTGCCATGCGCGATAGAAAATCCTTGGTTGAATAGTTTTCAATCAAAGATCGCCCTGCGTTGTCAGAGACTTGGTTTGCAATCTTATAGCGTTCCGGCACCGGCATATCCGGCCAAATCAGGCCCAAATTATCCAGCGCGCGTTGTTTATAGCCAACAAGCGGGGCAATCACCCGCCGCATAACCGCTCCAAAAAACCAAACTCGCGTGGCGTAGGGTAATACCAACGCCAGCCTGATCAACGCCCGCAGGCCCGCATTTTCAAACCAGTGTTTGGTATTAACGGGCGGTTGGTCGGCGTCCATTCTGCCCTGCCTCAAGGGGCCGCTCGCGCGGCCATTGTTTCGCGATGCCAGACATAAAGCCCCGCCGCGATGATGACAAGCGCACCGACCACTGTCCAAACATCCGGGTATTCACCGTAAAGCACAGCCCCCCAGATTGCGGCAAACACGATGCCCAAATAGGCAAAAGGGGCCACGACAGACGCCTCTGACATAGAAAAAGACCGAATAAGGCACAGCTGCGCGCCCGTGCCGAGCGCCCCCATCAGGCAAAATAGTGGCCAGTCACCTGCCGCAATAGGCGCCCAAGTAAACGGTTGCACCACGCCTAAAACGGTTGATCCAAAGACAGATGCATAGATCATCGATGTCCAGACACTTTCCTTGCTGCCCACGAACCGGGTGATCAGCGCGTTGCCGGTATAACAAATCGCCGCCCCCATCGGCAATAACGCCGCCGGGGTAAACACGCCAAAGCCCGGCCGGATGATGATCATCGCCCCTATCATTGCGGCGAAAACCCCCAGCAAGCGCCGCGGGCCAAGGCGTTCCCCCAAAAACAACGCAGCCCCCAGTGTGATCAACACCGGGTTTGTATCGGTCAATGCCGTCGCCTCTGCTAAGCCGATATAGCCCAGAGCGGTGAAGAAAAGCCCCGTCGCGCCGAACTGGCAGGCACAGCGCAGCAGATGCAGGCGCGGATACTGTGTGCGCAGCAAGGGTAACAGCCGCCCGCGCAAAATCAGCACAACAAAAATCAACTGGCCGGTAAAGCGCGCCCAAATAACCTGTGGCGTCGGATACTTGGCAAGCAATCCCTTTGCCACCGCATCCATCATGGTAAACAACAAAATCGCGCTGATCATCAGGCCAATCGCGCGGGTGGCAGACCCAGTTGATTGCAGAAAAACGGGCCTGTCCATCGCGCCATCCCAAACGCGCCGCTGCGCCTCATAAAACCTTAAAACGTCGAACGCGCAGGTTCAAGCAACAAACCTGCAAGCCCTTGCCGCAACCTTATTCATCCTCGCGGACCAGCACGATTTCTCCCGTTGCCTCCAGCTGCCGCACTGCTGTAATCACCGCGTTCATTGCAAGTTCGCCGTCCTTTTCCTTGACCATGCCGCGTGTTTCGATTTCTTCGCGCAAAGATTGCGACATGCGCTGTGACATGCTCGCCAAAATAAACTCCGCTGCCGCCAGATGCGCCGCATCCAGCTTTGCCCCAGCCAGTGCAGTCACCAAAGCCACGGGTTCCACCAACCGCACGAGTTTGGGTACATCGCGCGCCGCGACCCGTTCGGGAATGTGAATGAAGGTAAAGATCGCACGGCGCACCTGCTCGGCAAAGGCTGCGTCGGTTTCTTCCAGCCCCTTAAGAACATCTTCGCGCGTAAAGGCCGGCGATACGTTTAAAATCGCCCCGACGCGTTCTACAGGATCGCCATCAAACGCCCGTGGGGGCAGGTTTTCCAGCTGCCCCGCCAAAGAAAGGCCGATACGCCGCACAGTCTCCGGGTCTACATTTCCGGTCATCGACACGGCAAACGCCACCTTTCGCGCTCGTTCGCCCGGCAATTTGCCCAACAAATCAGCGGCTTTCGGCACCGGCAGTTTAGAAAGCATAACTGCCGCCACCTCAACACTTTCGTCAATCAGAATTGGTAACAACCGCTCTGCATCCAAAGCCATGATCCGGTCCCACGGGTCTGCCTTAGCCGACGCACCCGCCAATCGGCGCAGCCTGTTGGCGGCAGTACTGCTGATATGCCCATCCATCAGTGTCAGTGCGCCTTCGATCCCACCGGGAAAAGACAGGCCCACCTGTTCCAATTCCCCCATAAATTCGGCCACCACAGTGGCCAGCGTGGTGCGGTCCACCATCCGCATGTGGCCCATCTGTTCGGCCAGCGACGCCTGCATATGTTCGGGTAAACCGGTGATTTGCATCGGTGACCCTTCCGCCATCAACAGCCGCACAATTACTGCCGCCTTTTCGCGAGCGGTTAGATCGCGTGTCGCAGGCGTTACCCGTGCAAAGCGTTCAACTGACTTGATCCGCGCCAAAGTAACCGAAGTGTCTTGTACCATATCGCCCGCCTGCATACCCATTCTGAAGCATGCTGGCAGATGGCGGTTAACGCCCGCTTAAATCCCGTGCCGGGATCAGCGGGCATCTTCGTTCAATAACTGGTGGTCTGCCCAGTCGCTACGGCCTTGGCAAGCGTCACCTCAGCCCAGCTGCCAGCCCCACCGCGCAGCCGGATCTGGTTCAACTCTGCGCTGGCAAGCACCAGCTCGTTCATCTCAACATAGGCTTGGCCCAAGTACGACCGCGCCTGAATGTTGTCTGGGTTCTGCACCAAAGCATCCGCATAATACGCAAGCCCTTCCTCTAGCCGCCCCGCCTTGCGATTGGCAAAGCCAAGATAGGTCATCACGCGGTCGGTCTTGCCCTCCGTCATGCTGGCAAGCACCCGAAGCGCATCCTCCGGCCGCCCGGCATAAGCCAATTCCCGCACCGCCAGGAACCGCTGATCATCATTCATGCCGGTGGTTTCAGGTGCCACACAAAGCGAGGTTTTCTCATCCCAAATCTCGCCCTTCTTGCAGTCTTCGCTGGTCTGGGTTTTGACAGGCGGGGCCGTATCGTCGCTTCCGGCTGCAAAAGCGGCGTAGGGCAAGGCGCAAAGCGCTAAAATCGCAAGATGTTTCATGGGACGTCCTCTGGTTATTTTATTTAAAAGTTAGCACGCATTTCCCCAAAGCAAGCCCGAAAACCCGCCACCCCGGCATCACGCCTGTGTGACCTTATGCCCCAAAAACCCGCGCAAAAATTGCATCCACATGCTTGGTATGATAGCCAAGATCGAACTTTTCCTCAATCTCCGCAGGCGAAAGCGCCGCCGTCACCTCCGCATCGCCCAGCAATTCCGTCTTGAAATCCGCACCCTCTTCCCACACCCTCATCGCATTCCTTTGCACCAGCCGGTACGAATCCTCGCGGCTTACCCCGGCCTGCGTCAACGCCAGCATCACCCGCTGGCTCATCACCAGCCCGCGGAATTTGTGCAAATTGGCCAGCATCGTCTCCGGATAAATCACCAACTTCTCCAGCAGCCCACCAAGGCGGTGCAACGCGAAATCCAGCGTGATCGTGGTATCCGGCCCAATCGCCCGCTCGACCGAGGAATGTGAGATATCCCGCTCATGCCACATCGCCACATTCTCCAGCGCCGGCACCACCGCCATCCGCACCAACCGCGCCAGCCCCGTCAAATTCTCCGAAAGCACCGGATTGCGCTTATGCGGCATTGCCGAACTCCCCTTCTGGCCGGGGCTGAAAAACTCCTCCGCCTCCAGCACTTCCGTGCGCTGCATATGCCGGATCTCAAGCGCCACATTCTCGATCGACGACGCAATCACCCCCAGCGTTGCAAAATACATCGCATGCCGGTCGCGCGGGATTACTTGCGTCGAGATCGGCTCCGGCGTAAGCCCCAGCATCTTGCAGACATGCTCCTCCACACTCGGATCAATGTTCGCAAACGTCCCCACAGCGCCCGAAATCGCCCCCGTCGCCACCTCCGCCCGCGCCAGAACCAACCGCGCCCGCCCCCGCGCCATCTCCGCATAAAACCGCGCAAAGGTCAGGCCCATCGTGGTCGGTTCCGCATGAATGCCGTGGCTACGCCCGATCCGCACATCGTCTTTGTGCTGATACGCGCGCGATTTGAGCGCCGCCAAAACCCGGTCCATCCCCACCAGCAACAGGTCCGTCGCCCGCACCAACTGCACATTCAGCGTGGTGTCCAGCACATCCGATGACGTCATGCCCTGATGCACAAACCGCGCGTCATCCGCTCCGATATGCTCCGCCAGATGGGTGAGAAAGGCGATCACATCATGCTTCGCCACCGCCTCAATCTCGTCAATCCGCGCCACAACAAAGGTCACATCGCGCGCCCGCCAAACCGCCGCCGCATTCGCCGCAGGGATCACGCCGAGCGCTGCCTGCGCATCGCACGCATGCGCCTCAATCTCAAACCAGATGCGAAACTTCGTCTCGGGCGACCACAGGGCCACCATCTCGGGGCGGGAATATCGGGCAATCATGGCGCGGCCTTTCAGTTGCGGGAGTGGGCCGCGCCCGGATAGACTGCAACAAACCGACACGCAAGACAAACGCCCCAATGCCCCCGGAAAACCCTCCTGCGGACCCCGTTTTCCAGGATTTCTGACCCCAAAGAAAGGCCATCCCTGCACGCCATGCTTAAATCGCCCGCCTGCCTTACCACCATCGCCTTTAGCTTAACCGTGGCCCTTGGCCCCGCCACAGCCATGGCCGAAGACTGGCA
>JACMNW010000154.1 GCA_014378345.1 Pseudorhodobacter sp.
GGATCGCGGTCATCGCGCAGGGAAAGCCACATCTTGTGCACCGCCCAATAGCGCGGATCAGGGCAGCGCATCGGGGCCGGAAACCCGCGCGCGTCAAGCACGATTACCTCGACTACCGGGGCATTTACCAGCCATTGCAAGCCTATAATGGGGGCAGGGCGAACATCTCCGTTCTCCAGCGGCTCGGCCCCCGGCATTACCCGGTGGATCGGTCTCCGTTCTGGCCTGATAAATTCGATCATATAGCCTTTGTCATTGGTCAGCCGGAAATCCATTGTGCCGCTTGATTGAAAGCTTGCATCAACGGTCTTTTGCACCAACCGGGCCAAACCAATCTGTTCATCGGCATCGGTTCACAATCGAAGCCGATTGCGATCATCATCCAGAATATCGACATCGCCAGGGATCCGCGAAAGCTATGACGCCGCAGATCATCAGCCACGATCCACGTCGCCCAAAGCTGCGACATATCAGCCCGCTCTCGGATTGTTCTTGTATCTAAGTCATTGTAAAACATCATTTTGGTAAATATTGCCACCATTATAAATCTTCAATTACCAAACATCGCATTTTCAGATGTTTAATCAAGTAATCTGTGACGGAGGGGAAATCTATGCATCTACCTCGAAGGGTCACGATTATGCCAAGGTTAGATCCGTAAACCATTGTAATAATTCAATTTGGTAACAATTATACAGAAACATATTAGTGAATTACCAAATAAATACATTACAATGCTTTAGGTGATATACGCCCTTTCCTATCGTGCAACGACCCCCCGTGTTACCACTCCCCACCAAACCCTTAACAACCTCTTACTACCCCACACAATACTTAGCGAAATTAACACGCTGCCCCGCGTACCACGCGTGTTACGCACCGCCATAACCCATCCTCGGCAACTCTCCGCATCGTGAAAACCAAGGGGATGCAACCCGCCCTCATTCCCCCTATATTCGCCCCATGAACATCAAATCCGCTGTCCTGGCCCCGATCCTGATCCTCTCGCTCGCATTCCCCGCGCTGGCCGATAAAATCCCGCTGAAAGCCCTGTCCGCCTATCTGAATAGCCTTTCCACCGCCGAGGTTGAGTTTACCCAGATCAACGCTGACGGATCGATTGCCACCGGAAAGCTGTTCATCAAACGCCCCGGCCGTGCCCGGTTTGAATATGCCCCGCCCGACAAATCCCTTGTCCTCGCCGGGGGCGGCCAAGTCGCGATATTTGACGCGAAATCCAACCAGCCGCCCGAACAATACCCGCTGAAGCGGACGCCGCTGAACCTGATCCTTGCGGAAAACATCGACCTTGCCCGCGCGAAAATGGTGGTTGGTCATACGGAAGATGGCACCTCGACCCGCGTGAAGGCCCAAGATCCCGACCACCCGGAATATGGATCGATCGAACTGGTTTTCACTGCAGCCCCCACCGAGCTTCGCCAGTGGGTGATCACCGATGATGCCGGTAATCAAACCACGGTTATCCTTGGCGACATGAAAAAGGGCGCGAAACTGCCCGCATCTTTATTCAGCATCACGATTGAGGCGGACAAGCGCAAATAACTACCGGCAGGTCGTCAGCTGATCGCTATAAGTCTGCGCCCGCGTCCCGACCCGGGCGGCAACCTCGATCAGCCAAGGCTTGTCATTATGACTGCCGTTCGCATACCCGGTGCGGCCTTCATGGTAAGCCAGATACTGCGTTTCTGCGTCGCCCAGCGATATGCCAAGTTTTTCGCGGGATTGGGCCATATACCAGCCCATGAAATCAGTCGCATCCTCAATCCGGTCCCGCCGTGCGCCGCGCCGGTTCTGATCATCGCGGTATTCATCCCAAGTGCCATCTAATGCCTGCGAGTATCCGTAGGCTGACGATTGCCGCCCCATAGGAATGATCCCCAGCGCAAAACGGTGCGGGGTGCGCGCATTGCCGACAAACTTGGATTCCTGATGAATGATCGCCATCAACACCGGCACAGGCACGCCCCATTTACGTTCGGTATCCTGCATGGCGCGGAAATACTGCGGACGTTCGTCCACAATTGCACAGGCGTTATCAAGATTGCGCGGCGCCGAAAAATTACCACCCCCGCATGATGCAAGGAATGCCAAAAGGATCGCCGCACGGATGAGTCTGCTCATTTGCCCCTCGTGCCTTTTTATTTTGTAAGCATGGTAGTGCAAAACCCTCCCGGTTGAAATGGGCAAAGCCGAGATTTCAGATCAGAAAACTCAGAGTAAGCGGAAGTGTGACGATCGACATTACAGTTGATACGATCACAAGTCCCGCAACAGCATCTGCATCGGCGCCGTATTTTTCAGCCAACAGATAAGAGGTGACCGCAACGGGCGTGGTTATTTGTAAAATCAGAACTGCCAAAGGCACGGATTGCAAACCAAAGGCCCAACCCGTTGCCACTGCGACCAAAAGACAAAGCGCAGCCCGCGCTAGTGAAAGCCAGAACGCCCTTCCAAGCTGCCCAACCCCAAGCCTCGCTATCGCCACCCCCAGCGTGATCAGCATCAGCGGAATCGCCATTTGCCCGATCAGATCCAGCGAATTGGTCAACCAAAGCGGCGTGGACCAGCCTTGCCACAGGAACAGCGCGCCAAGCAACGTGGCCGCCATCGCAGGTTCTTTGATGACGCGCAGTAGCGATCCACCGCCAGACACCAACCAGATGCCGAAAGTAAAGCTCCATACCACCATGACGGCAAAGATAACGACTGCGTATCCAAGGCCCGCCTCACCAAAGGCAAACAGCGCCAAAGGCAGGCCCAAATTGCCGGTGTTGCCGAAAATCAGAGGCGCCAGAAACGTACGCCGATCAAGTTTTAAGACAATTACCAACCCCCAGAAAATAACCGTCAATAAGGCGTAGGCGACCACTGACGCCAGCAAAACGGAGGTCAACGCCGCCGGATTAATGTTGGTTTTCATCAGCGCGGTGAAGATCAGGCACGGCACGCCCAGCGTCATCGAAAGCCGCGTCACAAACTCCATCCGGTATTCATAACCCAGCTTAGCCCAAGCAAAACCGATGCCCGCAAGGATGCAGACCGGGGCCACAATCTGCATGACTGTCGTGATGAGGTTCACAGACTGTTTCCCTAAATCTTCACCTGTTTGGTAGACATGCGATGCCTACAAGGATTATTATAAGGGGTGTAGGGGTATTTTATTATGTTCAAGACGGCGGCCAAATATCATTTGGGGCAAATACTGCGTCATAAGAAACATCCCTTCCGCGGCGTAGTGTTTGACGTGGATGCGATGTTTTCCAATACCGAAGCGTGGTACGACGCCATTCCCGAAGACAGCCGCCCACGCCGTGACCAGCCGTTTTATCATCTGCTGGCTGAGAATGACCAAAGCTACTATGTGGCCTATGTGTCAGAGCAAAACCTTGTGCCAGATGATATGGCAGGGCCTGTTGACCACCCCGATCTTCCTGATCTGTTCGGTGATTTTGAAAATGGCCGCTATCCGCTGCAATTTCAGTTGAATTAAACCTGGCCTGTTTGGGTTTTGGTTACTTTTTGATAACACTCTCGCCGTAACCTCTCGTTCACAGGAATGACGGGAGCGGGTGGGAATGGACCTTAAGACAGAAGCGCAGGATGATCTTTTGATCGTGCGGGCCATGGAAGACCGGATTGACGCCGCAGGTGCCATTCAGTTCAAAGAACAAATGCGCACGATTTGCCAGAACCCGCTGCCGCGTGTGATGCTGGATCTGTCGCGCGTGGCGTTTCTTGATAGTTCTGGCTTGGGTGCAGTGGTTGCGGTGATGAAACTGCTTGGCCCGGGGCGCAGGCTTGAATTGGCGGCACTTACGCCGACCGTGGCAAAGGTGTTTCGCCTGACGCGGATGGATACTGTGTTCACCATACATGACAGCGTTCCCAATGGCCTCTCCAGCGCTGTTTGATATGGCAGATTCAGGGCTTTTCACCCTGCTTAGCACGCCAGGGGCCGTGCGCGCGACTTTGGGCGAAATAGGGCGGCATCCGGTAATGTCCAAACTGCCCCAAGACGCGCGGGGCAGCGCGGAGGTTGTTCTTGCGGAAGCCTTGAACAACATCGTTGAACACGCCTACGACCATGCGGGTGGCAAGATAGAGCTGCGCTTGCACAGGGTCAGGGGCATGCTGCTTTGCGACGTTTTTGATACAGGCGCGCCGATGCCAAACTGCGAAATCCCAACTGGATTGGCGCAATCCGTTGATCAGACAGAAGACTTGCCAGAAGGCGGATTTGGTTGGTTTTTGATTCGCACACTTACAGAAAACCTACAATATCGGCGGATTGGTGCCCGTAACCATCTGAGTTTTCAATTAAATATTGAACAGTAACTGTTTCTGCGCCGCGATTGTTTCCCGATCATTCGAATAGTCATTGAATCGCCGTGATTTTCCCTAAATCCAGCCGCAGGTGAGGTGCATCGTGATCCGGTAGCTGCACAAAGCTTCTCTCGGCGCTGCGATTCAAGTAGCCCCCACCCAGATTGTGGCGTCGAGATATTCTTTGCTGTTAAATCCCTAAACTGCATCCTACGGTCTGCCTCTGAACAAGGGGCAGCTAAATGCGTGATTTTCAACTTCCCGGCAGATCAGCGGTTTTTGCCAGCAACGGCATGTGCGCCACATCACATCCTTTGGCCGCGAAAGTGGCGATCGATACGCTGCAGGCCGGCGGAAACGCTGTTGATGCGGCGATAGCGGGGGCGGTTTTGTTAGGCATTTGCGAACCCCAAATGACCGGTATCGGTGGCGATTGTTTTGTGCTGCTGAAACCCGCAGGGACTGAGCGGGTGATCGCGCTGAACGGCTCTGGTCGCGCGCCAAAGGGTCTGATGTCGCAGGATTTGCGTGACAGGGGGCATCATACAGTTCCCGTGAACAGTGTCGAATCTGTAACCTTACCCGGTGCTGTGGATGCGTTTTGCAGACTTTCCGCCGATTGGGGCAAATTTGATATGGCCCAGACGCTTGGCCCCGCCATTCACTATGCTGAAAATGGCGTGCCCGTTGCCCCGCGCACCGCGTTTGATTGGCGCGAGGCAGTGGATAATCTGCAAGGCGATGCGCGGCAGTATTACCTTTTGCAGGGCCGCGCGCCGACCGCCGGACAAATATTTCGCGCGCCCCGACAGGCGGATGTTCTGCGCAAAGTGGCGGCTCAGGGTCGTGCCGGGTTTTATGAGGGCGAGGTTGCCGAAGACATGGTTTTGTCTTTGCAAGCAATGGGCGGTACTCACCAGATGCAGGATTTCGCCGCAGTTGCCTGTGATTACACCAATCCGGTTTCAGGCATCTACAAAGGCACGGAAGTGTTGGAGCACCCGCCAAACGGCCAAGGGGCTACGGCAATTCTGCTGCTGAATATCCTTGCGGAATTTGATTTGGCGGGACTGGATCCGTTCGGTGCTGACCGTGCGCATATCGAGGCAGAGGCGGCAAAACTTGCTTATGATGCCCGCAACCGGTTTTTAGCGGATGCAGATCATACAACCCGGCTTGCGCATATGTTGGCCCCCGAAACGGCAAAGACACTGGCCGCCCTGATCAACCCAAACCGGGCCATGCCCGCCGCAGCACCGCTGACAGAGGCTGTGCACAAAGATACGATTTATCTGACCGTGGTCGATAAAGACCGCATGGCGGTTTCCTTGATCTATTCGGTGTTTCACAGCTTTGGGTCAGGCCTTGCGAGCGCCAAATTCGGCATCAATTTCCAGAACCGTGGCGCGGGCTTTACGCTGACGCCCGGCCATCCGAATGAGGCCGCAGGTGGTAAACGCCCGATGCACACCATCATTCCCGGGATGCTGCGCCAAAATGGCCGCGTGACCATGCCTTTCGGGGTGATGGGCGGTGCATATCAACCCAATGGCCACGCGCGTTTCATCACCAACTTGGTGGATTTCGGCCTTGATCCGCAGACTGCAATAGATGCGCCACGGTCCTTTTCAGGCGAGGACGGCATGGAAGTGGAACGCGGCTATGCCCCAGAAGTGCGCGCCAAGCTTGCGGAAATGGGGCATGATGTGAAAATACCTGACGGCCCGATAGGCGGCGCACAAGCGATTTTGATGGATGATAGCGGCGTTTTGCAAGGGGCGTCTGACCCCCGCAAAGACGGCTGCGCGCTGGGGTATTGACGCGATGAACTATGACGAACTGGCCACCAGCATTGCCGCCCTTTGCCATGGCGAAACCGATGCCGTGGCGTTGATGGCGACCGTTGCATGCGAGGTTCACAACAGTCATCTCTTATCGGACTGGACAGGGTTTTACCGCGTGGTAGGTCCCGAGCTTTTGAAAATTGGCCCGTATCAGGGTGGTCACGGCTGCCTTGTTATTCCGTTTTCACGCGGGGTTTGTGGGGCGGTTGCCCGCAGCGGCAAGGCGCTTATCGTGCCGGATGTTGACGATTTTCCGGGCCATATCGCCTGTGCATCAAGCACCCGGTCTGAACTGGTTTTGCCGGTTTGGAATGGGGCTGGCACCTTGCTGGGCGTGTTTGATCTGGATAGCAACACGCCCGCTGCTTTTACCGAAACGGACGCGGTGCGGTTAGCCGTGATCCTTGCGGATGTCTTTCGCCACGCGGCTTGAACTTTCCCGCCACACAGCCGATGGTGCCCCAAAAGTGGGAGCACATGATGGCAATAATCACCCTTCTGGATGGCGGAATGGGGCAGGAACTGGTTGCCCGGTCTGGCGATGACCCGACGCCGCTTTGGGCGACGCGGGTGATGCTGGATCATCCCGGAATGGTGCGGGCAATTCACGCCGATTACTTTGCGGCGGGCGCAAGTATTGCCACCACAAACACCTATGCCATCCACCATGACAGGTTGGAACGCTTTGATCTGGATGGACAATTTGAAAATCTGCACCGCACCGCATTGACCCAAGCCGCCGAGGCGCGGGCGGCACATGGCAAGGGGTTGATCGCCGGATCAATGGGGCCACTGGTCGGGACATATCGCCCTGAACTGACCCAGCCGTTGGATATTGCGACGCCGAAATATGCCGAAATTGCTGCCCTGATAGGCCCGCATGTGGATTTGATCCTGATCGAAACCATGGCGTCGGTATTGCAAGCCGAAGGGGCTTTGAAAGGCGCTCAGGCGGCAGGAAAACCAGTTTGGTTATCCGTGAGTGTAAATGATCATGATGGAACGGTGTTAAGATCTGATGAACCGATCGCACATCTGGGCCGGATCATCGACGAATACCGCCCGGCGGCCGTGCTGGTGAACTGTTCGGTACCCGAGGCGATGGCAGCGGCGCTGTTTGAATTGGCTAAGTTTGGTTTGCCATTTGGGGCTTACGCAAATGGGTTTACCCATATCTCCGGCAATTTTCTGGAAGACGCGGCAACGGTGGCGGCTCTGACCCACCGGCATGATTTGACGCCGGAAAAATATACCGACTTTGCAATGGGTTGGATAGGCCAGGGGGCCACTATTGTGGGGGGCTGTTGCGAAGTAGGCCCCGCCCACATACGGCATTTGCACGGAGCATTGCTGGCTGCGGGCCATCAGATTGCATGATCGAGTTTACCTATAATCCACCGATGGACCCGTTGGTTATCACCTATCAGGATGACCAGATCATCGTGGTGGACAAGCCATCGGGGCTGCTTTCCGTGCCAGGTAAGACCGAGGGACGGCGCGATTGTGTGGAGCTGCGGCTGCGTGCTGCGCACCCGGAGACGCTGTTGGTGCACCGGCTGGATTGTGACACATCGGGCGTGATGATCTTTGCCCGCAGCAAGCTGGCGCAAGGATTTCTGGGGCAGGAGTTTGAGAAACGCCGATCAGAAAAGACATATATTGCAAGGCTTTGGGGGCATCTCAAACCAGAGACAGGGCGTGTTGATCTGCCGCTGGGCACTGATTGGCCAAATCGCCCGCGCCAGCAGGTTGACCATGAAAATGGTAGGGCCGCGCAAACGGATTGGGTGGTTTTAGGGTATGACGGCAATACAACGCGGGTGGAACTGCACCCGCTGACCGGGCGCAGTCATCAGTTGCGGGTTCATATGTTGGAACTGGGCCACCCGATTTTGGGCGACCCGATTTACGCCACCGGGGCGGCATTGGGTTTTCCGCGCCTGATGTTGCATGCGGCATCGCTGTCACTGCATCATCCGGCAACCAAAGAGCGCGTTTCATTCTTGGCTGAATGCCCGTTTTAAATGGTATGTTATCCGTGCTTTCGCTGTGCTTTATCCGTGCTTACACGATTTTCGCACTTAAGGGGGCCGCTAAGGCAGGCTAAGTGCAAAAAAACGCTATATGACCCAGCCTTTAGCCAATAGGTCAGATCATCTTGCGGCGTGGCGTTGCAAAGCAAGGCATCGTCGATCACGGCGGTGGCGGGCAGCGAGGCCAGCCATGCAAGCGTTTTGGGGGCCGAGGTGGGAATGTGCGTGCCTATCTCACGCGTCCATGGCGTTGAGGTCTGATAACCAGCGGTCATGGTTGCCGCGCACGGTGGCCGCGAAATCTGATCCAGCCAGAAGATGTGCCGTGCGCGCGGCATCCAAGGGGCCGGTAAAACAATCACCCAAGGTGACAAGCGCATCGGGCGATTGATCAAGCACATCCACCAGTACCGCGGCCAGCGCGCCGTCCTTGCCATAGATATCGGCAAGGACGGCGAGGCGCGTCATTCTGCGGCGGTGTCTTGTGCGCCATCCCAGCCGGAGATGGCTTTCACCTCAAGGAATTCCTCAATCCCCCAATGGCCGCCTTCACGGGCACGGCCTGAGGCTTTGATGCCGCCAAAGGGCGAGCCGGCACTGCGTGATTTGCCATTCATCTGCACCATGCCAGACCGCAGAACGCGGGCCAGGCGATTGCGCCGCGCGCCGTCTTGCGATTGCACATAGTTGGTCAGACCGTAGGGCGTGTCATTGGCAATCTGCACGGCCTCTGCTTCGGTATCAAAGGGGATGATCGACAGAACGGGGCCAAAAATCTCTTCCCGCTCGATCGTCATGCCGGGGGTTACGTCGGCAAATACAGTGGGGCGGACGTAAAAGCCACGGTTCAACCCATCAGGCCTGCCAAGGCCGCCAGCGATCAGGCGCGCGCCTTCGTCGATGCCTTTTTGGATGTAGCTTTGAATTTGGGTCCATTGACGCTGGTTCACCACCGGGCCGATGTGATTTCCGGGGTCAGATGCGGGGCCGACCTTGATGCTGTTGGCAACTTTGGCGGCAATTTCAACGGCGCGGTCATAGACGCTACGTTCAACCAACATCCGCGACGGCGCGTTGCAGGACTGGCCTGAATTGTCCATCATCTGCCGCACGCCGCGTTCAACGGCGCGGTCGTCTGCATCGGCGAAAATCAAGTTGGCACCCTTGCCGCCCAGTTCCAACGCCACACGTTTTAAGGTCTGCGCCGCCGCGATTGAGATTGCGCGGCCAGCCCCAGTTGAGCCGGTAAACGAGATCATCTCGATATCCGGATGCGCGGAAAGCTGGCTGCCGACACCGGGCCCATCGCCATTAACAAGGTTGAACACGCCGGGGGGCAGGCCCGCATCATGGCAAAACTCGGCAAAGAGCATGGATGACAGAGGGGATTCTTCGGACGGCTTCAGCACACAGGTGCACCCAGCCAGCAGGGCAGGAATCACCTTGAGCGTGACTTGATTCATCGGCCAGTTCCACGGTGTGATCAGGCCAACCACGCCGATAGGTTCCAGTGCGATACGGTCATGTGGGGTGTTTGCGTTCAGTGGACGGATCCATTCCATCTGGTCAAACGCGGTTAGAAAGTTTTTCAGATGCCATGGCAGGCAAGGGGCCTGGCTATCGCGGCTCATATCGATGGGGGCGCCCATTTCCAGGCTGATGGCCTTTGCCATATCTTCAACGCGAGCTTCATATTGATCTAAAATGGCGGCAACATAGGCGCGGCGGGTGGCGTTTGGGGTGACTGACCACGTGGTGAATGCAGCTTTGGCAGCGGCCACCGCAATGTTGGTATCTGCCGCCGAGCCTAGGCTGATGGTGGCGCAGGGTTCCTCAGTCGACGGATCAATCACCGCATGATCGCGCGGGGTGGTGGGTGCGACCCATGCGCCGTTGATATAGAAATGGCGTTTATCAAGCATTGGAGCCTCCGGGAATAATTTGATCATATTGTGTCAGTACGGGCGCTTTGGTGCAAGCCCCAGCTGGGATGGGGCGGTATCGGTGAAATTTACTGCAAGTTTGGGAAAAAGTTTGTGCATTTGCGACAGGTGGTGAACGCAGTTCTCTTTTTATACCAGATCAACACGGGGGGATGAAATTTCGTTCCGATTGGACTATCTGAAACGGGTAACAATCAACCGACGGAGAACTTCATGTCGATCCGCATCAACGATATTGCCCCCGATTTTACCGCCGAGTCTACCGCCGGGACCATCCATTTCCATGAGTGGGTGGGCGATGGCTATGCCATCATATTCAGCCATCCGCGCGATTTCACGCCTGTATGCACGACGGAATTTGGCGCCGTGGCGCAGCTTGCCCCCGAATGGGCCAAGCGAAAGACCAAGGTCATCGGCGTGTCGGTGGATTCGGTGGCCGACCACGACAAGTGGAAGCGCGATA
>JACMNW010000015.1 GCA_014378345.1 Pseudorhodobacter sp.
ACGCCTATCGTGCAAAGTGGTTCCGCCCCTTCCAAACGGTTCTAGACACTCGTTTTTAACCGCAATAAACTTTGCTTCAATTAGCTTATCTATGTGATACTCGCACGTCTGTTCCTCGATTGTCGGCTGATGGAAAAATCTGTAGACCTTTGTCGGCGAAGGATCGTCGACAATTTCAAGCATCATATCTCGTAGTAAGTCATTGTCCCTTTTCACCCACTCAACCCCCCCGCCAAATCCGGCATATCCAGTGCTGCGAACCCATAATGCCGCAACCAGCGCAAATCGCTCTCGAAGAACGCCCTCAAATCCGGAATGCCGTATTTCAACATGGCGATGCGGTCGATGCCCATCCCAAAAGCGAAGCCTTGCCATTGGGTCGGGTCTACCCCTGCGGCGGTCAGCACTTTTGGGTGGACCATGCCAGAACCCAAAATCTCCATCCATTTGTCGCCTTGGCCGATTTTCAGCTGGCCGCCTTCCCAGGAACAGCGGATATCAACCTCGGCGGACGGCTCGGTAAAGGGGAAGTGGCTGGCGCGGAAGCGGAGTTCGACAGAGGGCACTTCAAAAAACGCGCGGCAGAATTCTTCCAAACACCATTTCAGGTTGGCCATGGAGATGTTTCGGTCGATGGCGAGGCCTTCGACCTGATGGAACATCGGGGTATGGGTTTGGTCCATATCCATGCGGTAAACGCGGCCAGGGGCGATAACGCGGATCGGCGCGCCTTGTTCAGTCATGGCGCGGATTTGCACAGGGCTGGTATGGGTGCGCAGGACGTGGGGCGGGCGGGTGTCATCGGGGGCGCGGTGCATGAAGAAGGTGTCATGTTCCTGGCGCGCGGGGTGTTCGGGCGGGATATTCAGCGCGTCGAAATTATACCAATCGCTCTCCACCTGCGGGCCTTCGGCAACGGCGAAACCCATATCGGCAAAGATGGCGGTCAGTTCTTCCATCACCTGACTGACGGGGTGAATGGTGCCCATGCGACGCGGGCGTGCGGGCAGGGTGACGTCAAGCCATTCGGACCGAAGACGTTCGTCTAACGCGGCATCGCCAAGCGCGGCTTTCTTGGCACGCAGGGCAGCGTCGATTTCGTCTTTCAGCAGGTTCAGCGCGGCACCAGTAACCTTACGCTGATCAGCTTCCATCTTGCCAAGGGTGGCCATTAGGGCACTGATTTCGCCCTTCTTGCCAAGGGCGGCAAGGCGCACGTCTTCTAGCGCGGATTCGTCGGCCGCATTGGCAATGGCGGACAGGTATTTGGCCTTGAGATCTTGCATCGAACCCTCCGGTAAACGCCGACGTGTGCTATCGGCGCGCTGGCGCGAATGCAAGGGGCGGGGTCTTCTTCGTGGTCGCGTGACTATCAAGGAAAACCGGTTCCCACATTTCCTGATCACGCTTCAGAAGGTTTTAGCCATGTTGGTGCCGGTGGGGAAAAAGCCAAGTTTGGTGTAAAGGCGGTGGGCACGTTCGTTCTTGGCGGCGACGCGCAGACGTAGCTGAGTGATGCCTTGGGGTTTGATGAGCGCTGTCAGGGCATCGATGGCGGTGGTGCCGTAGCCGTTGCCTTGATAGGGCGGCAAGACGTGGAAATCTTTGATAAAGGCAAAATGCCGTGTTTCATTGAGGGCGTAGAACAGGTAGCCGACCACCTGATCACCCAGAAGGATGCACATCAGAACCTCGCCGGGGGTATCTGCGCCTTGTGGCAGATCGAGGGCTAAATCTTCGGTCGCCTCGGCCAATGCAGCGTCCTGCGAAATGCCGTAGTTTGCGACAAGTTCGGCGGCATAGTCGGGTACGAAATAAGCGGCGAAGGCTGCAAATTCGTGCGATTGCAAAGGGCGAAGGGTGATCATGCGAACCATCCGGGGTTTGGGGTGGCGGGTGCGGCAAAACCGCTTATTCTTGGTCTGCATCAAGGGAGAGGTGAATGCAACGATTGGACCGCGTGCTGCAAGACACCGTGGCGAACAAGGATATGCCGTTTGTGGTGGCCATGGTGGGCACTGCGGCGGGCGTTACCTATAGCGGTGCCGCTGGGCCGGATGCGGGGCCGGAGACGGTGTTTCGGGTGTTTTCACTATCCAAGGCTATTTGCGCAGCAGCGGCGATGATTTTGGTGGAGCGGGGCAAGCTGTCTCTGGACACGCCGGTTGTGGATATTTTGCCGGAATTTGGCAGCATGCAGGTGTTGGACGGGTTTGATGGCAAGGTGCCGCGTCTGCGGGCGCCGCGCGTGCAGGCAACGGTTCGGCATCTGGCGACCCATACCAGCGGGTTGGAGTATGAGTTCTGGAATGCGGATATTGCGCGGTATGTTGCCATGACCGGGCATCCGGGAATGCTGACCGGGTTGAAGGCGGCGCTGCACTGCCCGATGGCAAGTGATCCGGGCACGCGCTGGGGTTACGGGATGGGGCTTGATTGGCTGGGGCTGGTGGTCGAGGCGGTGGATGGGCGGCGGATTGATGCGTTTTGTCAGGCAGAGATCTTTGCGCCGCTGGGCATGACGCAGACCGGGTTTGCAGCGGATCCTGCGCGGCTTGCGAAATTGGCGATCCGGGGTCCGGCGGGGCGGTTTGTGCCCCATGATCTGGCCCCGCCGCCGATGCCCGAGGTTTATGGCATGGGGCATGCACTGTATTCGACCGCACCGGACTATATGCGGTTTTTGCGGATGGTGTTGAACAAGGGTGTGTTGGACGGCAATCGGGTGCTTTCAGTGGCCAGCGTGGCCGTGATGCAAGCCGATCAGATGCAAGGGCTTTCGTTTCAGAAAATGGTGACGACCGTGCCGCCGATTACCGCTGATTTTGACCCATTCCCCGGCACGCCTGTGACCCACAGCTTTGGGTTTTTGCGCAATGAGGTGGACAGTCCAGGGCGGCGGGCGGCGGGATCACTTGGCTGGGCGGGCTTGTGCAACACGCATTACTGGATTGATCCCGCGCGCGACGTGGCGGCGGTGTTCATGACGCAATCGCTGCCGTTTGCGGAAGCGCGTGTGATGCGGGCGTATGAGGCGTTTGAGCGCGGAGTTTATGCGGGCAAATAAAAACCCCGCCTGATGAAGGGCGGGGCTAAATTCGTGCAGCGCGAATTTTGGAAAAGTTTTCTGAAAACTTTTGCTTCAGGCTGCTGCTGCGGCGGCTTTCGCTTGGGCGGCAATGGCGTTGAAGGCTTCGGGTTCGTGCACGGCGAGGTCGGCCAGAACTTTACGGTCAACTTCGATGCCTGCCAAAGCCAAGCCATTGATCAGTCGCGAATAGGTGAATTCGGCGTCGAACAGGCGCACTGCAGCGTTGATACGCTGAATCCACAAGGCGCGGAAGTTGCGCTTGCGGGTTTTACGGTCGCGTGTGGCGTATTGATTGGCTTTGTCGACGGCCTGTGTGGCCGTGCGGAAGTTGGTGGAACGGGCGGCATAGTAGCCAGCCGCAGCCTTGATTACTTTTTTATGGCGGGCATGGGTCACCATGCCGGATTTAACGCGGGACATCGGCTGTTCTCCTTACCGGTCGTAGGGCATGTATTTTTTGACGATTTTCGCGTCGGATGCGCACAGGAGCATTGCCCCTGATGCATCACGAATGAACTTCGTCGTGCGTTTGATCATGCCGTGGCGTTTGCCGGCGGGGCCAGCTTTCACCCGACCGGAGGCTGTGAAGCTAAACCGCTTCTTTGCCGCCGACTTGGTCTTCATTTTGGGCATTTCCATCTCCGTGGTTTCAGGTGCTGCTCGGCATGCCTGGAGGGCCGGCAACACGGGTAAGAAGCTGCGTCGTATAGGGGGGTCAGGACGTGGGTGCAAGCAAGATTTGCCGCAAATGTTTGGTTCATTGCAGCAGGCGACGGAAAACCTTGGCAAAGACTTCGGGTAGGTCTGACGGCGCATAACCGGGTCTGTGCCCATTGATCGCCAGAAAAATCAAAACGCCCGCAATCAAGACGACAACGGACGCGAGCCTTGGCGCGCGCCCATCAGCATAGGCATTCAACAAGGCAGGAATCGACAGCACCCCAAGGATGATGCCGGTTACCAGCATAAGATCAGTATCCATAAGACCCTCTGGGATTATGTATTCTGAACCCTACTCAGCATCAGCCTTGTGAATCAATCGTTCATCACAGGGGGCGACGCGCAAAATATTTGTAGTGCCCTGCACGTTGAATGGAACGCCTGCCGTAACCACGATATGTTCTTTCTCGGTGGCAAAACCGTGGCTGAGGGCTGCACGAACAGCGGCGATAACCGCGCCTTTGAACCGATCTTGTGGTTCAACCATCACGCAGGTGGTGCCCCATGTCAGCACCATCCGGCGCGCGGTTGTGATCAGCGGGGTCAGCGCCAGAATAGGCACCCGCGGCCGTTCGCGGGCCACAAGGCTAACCGTGGTGCCCGACTGCGAGAAACAGCAGATCGCCTTGATATTGGTAGTTTCCGCAATTTCGCGGGCAGCAGCAACAATCGCATCGGCCACCGATGTGCGCTTGGCAGTGCGGGACGCCTCGATCACCTGACGATATGTCGGGTCGCTTTCCACCGATATGGCGACATTGTTCATCGTTTGCACTGCTTCAATGGGGTAGGCCCCGGCAGCGGATTCTGCAGATAGCATCACCGCATCAGCGCCTTCATAAATGGCGGTTGCCACGTCGGACACTTCGGCGCGGGTTGGCACCGGCGATTCGATCATCGATTCCAGCATTTGCGTGGCCACGATCACGGGCTTTGCGGCTGCGCGCGCGCCGCGAACAAGGCGCTTCTGAATCGGCGGCACGGCATGAACAGGCAGTTCAACGCCCAGGTCGCCGCGTGCCACCATAATACCATCTGACACGGCAAGAATGGCATCATAGGCTTTGACCGCGGCGGGCTTTTCGATTTTGGACAGGATGGCCGCCCGGCCACGGGCGAGTTCGCGCGCCTCAAGCACGTCTTCCGGGCGTTGCACGAATGACAGGGCCAGCCAATCAACACCCAGTTCGCAGGCAAATTCCAGATCTGTACGGTCTTTGGGTGACAGGGCTGGCAACGGCAGCACCACGTCGGGTACGTTCACGCCTTTGCGGTTGGAGATGACGCCACCGACGGTGACAGTGCAACTTGCGAAATCTACGCCACAGCTGTCAACGATCATGCGAATTTTGCCATCGTTTACCAGCAGCGGTGTGCCGGGTTCCAAGGCGGCAAAAATCTCGGGGTGGGGCAGGTTTACGCGGGCAACGTCGCCCGGAGATGGATCAAGGTCCATGCGGAATTTGGCCCCGACAGCCAGATCTTCGCCCTTTGGGTTGGTAAATGTGCCAACGCGCAGTTTCGGGCCCTGAAGATCGGCCAGAATGCAGATCGGGCGGCCTGTATCCACCTCGATCTGGCGGATGATCACGTGGCGCGCACGGATATCATCATGGGTGCCATGGCTCATGTTCAGGCGGAACACATCTGCCCCTGCCTCAAACAAAGCGCGGATGGTGGTATAATCGCTGGAGGCTGGGCCAAGCGTGGCCACGATTTTAACATTGCGAAGGCGTCTCATGCTGCCTTTTTCCTTTTATCGTTCATGTGTCCCAGAGTGGGGTTTCCGCGGGCCGAGGGCGTTATGGCGGAAATTGGTTTGCGGGGCAACTGGCGCTTTCTTTGCCGCGTGGGGAATGACAAAAGGGAGCGAATTCTTTCAAGCGCGCGGGATTATGCGTTTACAGACAGGCTAAATACTAAGCAGAGGCAGAATTTGAGCGCCTATAAAATCATCGGACAACAAAGACCGGGGCGTTGGCTGGTTACCTGTGACCATGCGTCAAGCCGGGTTCCGCAAGACGTGGCAGGTGGTGACCTTGGGATCGAGCCTACCGATATGGCACGCCACATCGCCTATGACGTTGGGGCAGCGGGGTTGACATTGGCTTTGGCTGAACGGTTGAACAGCCCGGCGATTTTATCTGATTTCTCACGCCTTGTGATTGACGCAAATCGGGGCGAGGAAGACCCGACGCTGGTGATGCGGCTGTATGACGGGACGATCATTCCGGCCAACAGGTCGGTTGATGCGGTAGAGGTCGAGCGCAGGTTAGCCACGTTGCACCGCCCCTATCACACGGCTTACGCGGCGATGGCCGCGCGCCAGCAAGAGACAGTGATTGTCGCCATTCATTCGTTCACGCCCTGTCTGCGCGGGCGTTTGCCACGCCCATGGCAGGTGGGTGTGCTGTATTCGCATCTGGATGCGCGGCTGTCTTTGCCGCTGATTGACAGGCTGCGGGCCTTCCCCGATCTTTGTGTTGGCGACAACGAGCCCTATGCGGGCCATCTGCCCGGTGACGCGATTGATCGCCATGCGTTGCAACACGGGCGGCACAACACGCTGATCGAAGTGCGCAATGATCTGATTGGCGATGCGGGCGGGCAGGCGGATTGGGCGGCGCTTTTGGCACCGGTGCTTGAAGCAGCGTTGGCTCGGGCCATTTTATAGCCAAGGGGAGATTTATCATGGACGACGCGACCCGTACCGAACTTGAAGCCGCCGCCTTTCGTCGCCTGATTCAGCATCTGATGGTGGACCGGCCCGAAGTGCAGAATATTGACATGATGAACCTGGCCGGGTTTTGCCGAAACTGCCTGAGCCGTTGGTATGATGAGGCGGCGTCTGCGCGGGGCGTCATCATCGGCAAAGACGCTGCGCGCGAGATTGTGTACGGCATGCCCTATGCCGATTGGGTGGCCCAGACGCAGACAGAGGCGGATGCGGTCAAGAAAGCCGCATTTGAGGTGGCGTTTCGCGACAATGTGACCAAGGGCTGACGTGCTGTAGGCCACGTCCCCGGTCTGCGTGCAGGGCCCTTGGTAGTCACGTGGCTGTGACGTGATGCGCCTGTTCGGTCGCGCGGGAATCAGCTAATCTACGGTCATGATGCTATTGCCCCGCCGAGATGGTTATTCCGCCGCCGAAAACTTTAGCGATGCCGTTGTGCACGTATCGGGCATGATCATCGCGATGTTGGCTGTGCCAGTGCTAATCACGTTGGCGGTGATGCTGCATGGCGACACGCGGGCGGTCGTGGGGGCCAGCCTTTACGGCGTGGCGCTGATTGCGATGCTGTTGTGTTCGGCGCTGTACAATATGACATGGGATGTGCGGCGAAAGGCGTTTTTCCGGCATTTCGACCACACGGCAATTCTTTGCAAAATTGCAGCCACCTACACGCCCTTCATGCTGCTGTCAGGCGGCGGTGGCGGTTGGCTGTTGCCGGGGCTTTGGGGCGCGGCAATTACCGGGGCGGGGATGCGGATCATGGCCCCTGACCGGTTCAAAGTGGCGGCGGTTGCTTTGGCTTTG
>JACMNW010000155.1 GCA_014378345.1 Pseudorhodobacter sp.
CAGCCAGTTCCCGTCGGAAGCATTGTTCGTGGTCTGGCTCAACCCGTACTGGGGAAAGATCGCGCTCGATGGCAAGGGCTTTGAGCAAATGAAGGCATACAACAACAATAAGGCGCGCGTGTCGGCCATCATTCGCATTCCGACATTGAAGGAAGAAACCTACGGGCGCGACCTGGCAGACATGTTGCAAAAGCGATTGACTTTCGACGAGGCCCTGGCAATGGAATCTCTGACGATCATGACGCGGCAGCGGCTTACGATCGTGAAAAGAATGCTTTTCGAGCAGCTTGATGGCGCCGCAGTGCTGTGATGCCCGACCAGGTGGGAGAGCTCATCAAGGAGATCGCCGCGAAACACGGCATCGCCGTGTCGCGCGACGATCCGATCCTGATCCTGCAGACGATCAACAACCGCCTTCTGCAGGACGGCGCCAAGGCCCAGCAAGCTCGGCTTGACGAGTTCAAGCAGGAAATGGAAGCCTTGTCGCTACGCTGGGGGAATGACGCCAAGGGAAAAGCGGAGCGCATCCTGAACGTGGCGCTGGCGGCAGGCAAGGAGGCGATGTGGCAAACCATGCAGGAGGGGGCCGGGTCAACGGTAAAGTCCGTGCGGGCGGAAATAGACGAAGCACTAGTCCGCGCAACGGCTCCCATCCGGGATGTTCATCGGATTGGCATGCTCAACGTGGTGGCGTCATGCATCACGTTGGTGGCAGCGGCGATCGCCTTGTGGGCGACCCGCTAGCACCTCCACAGCGAAGCCCAGCGGAGAGTTCGCTGGACTTTTTTGTTGGAAGCGCAGAGTGAATTTACAAACGCCTACAAGCGGATGTTAAAAAGAGAGACACGTTCCGACCCGTCAACTATCGGCGAAATGCGCACGAATTTCTGAACTACAAGAGCGCTGCTGTGTGCGATACGTGCGCATCCGCTACGTGCCGCTGCACCCAGACGCGGCCGGCGCGATCGTTCCCGACCTCGAGGCCGCCGGGCACAGCGGCAACAAGGCGGCGTCGCTGTTCCGCTCCGTCAGCAACAACGCGTGCGGAGCCGGCCGGCCGATCACGCAGCAAAGCGTCTACAGCGTGCTGGCCAAAGTACGCCGGCGTGGTAGGGATTGATGTCGGCGGCTTCGCCCTGCACGCGCTGCGCCGCCGCCATCACCAACGCGTTCGAGCATGGCGCGGATCTGAAAAAGGTCCAAGACTGGGTAGGTCAAGCAAATATTCCCACCACACGCATGTAGACCGACGACGGCACTGATCCGAAGACAGCCCGACTTTCAACATTGCATGGATGGTCTGACCGGCGCTCTGACGGCTGACACTTCACTATTTTACATAACGTCTTAATTATGCGAAGTTGATGTCAAGGCAAAGTTAAAATGTCCGGTATCCTCAAACAGACATGTCGCACTGACATGGCTTTAACGGCGTCGTCATATTTGTCCGACGGCACCTCGATGTGCATCGGCGTGCCGTTCGGATTCTGATACCGGAAGTTGCCGGTGTCGTCAAAGCAATCACTGATGCATTTCGAGCCGGAGGCGCAGTATTTCGTCTGGATCTGTACGCCGTTAACAATCCGGTCAGCGCCGTTCTTGGCATTGCCACCGCCGACAATTTTGGCATCCTTTCCACTAAACTTGTCGTACATATGGTTGGCTTTTTCTGCAGCAAAGCCGTGCCCGCGCTCAGCTTGAAGAATCACATTGTCGGCGTAATTGCTCACGCTGCCGAAGCCGCCGGCAGCGCGGCCAATGTTCTCTGCCGCATTACTGCTCGGTTTCTGGCTAATAATTCCTGCCTTCTCCTAGGCGACCTGGATGTCGTCAGCAAAACCCCATTTCCATACAATTTGGCAGTGTGGACAGGTCACGCTGAGTAGGCCTCTATCCATGGGAACGCTCAATTTCTTGGCGCATTTAACGCACGTGATAATTGTTTTTTCCATATTTATAATTTTATTTTTCGTAAATAAGTATAATTGGCTGGGTGCCAGCCTGTGGCCTGGAACCCGCCGGGCTAACACCTCATCTTCGCGTAACCGATTTCGCGATCGCCACCGTGAGATTGAAGCCGAGGTAGCACGTCCCAAAACGCTTAGCGACGTCTGGCTGAGCATCATCGAAGCGGCAGGCGCCGGTTCGCCCGAAGTGGGACTCGCACGTGTTGTACCTGGAAGCTCGGTACAGGGATGCCAGCGCGACCCATGTGATGTCCGGGTCGCCGCTATTGCGGTCGGTGGTAGGGAAAATTGCGTTGGATGGTTCCAGCCATGCTCAGCTTTCCGCGTAGCCGGCATCCGCCGCAAGTACGTCGCCTTCCCGGCCCTCGCGCAGCATCAGGCGTTGTCTCCTGCAGCATGGTCCACTGTCAGGCGGTTCTGACCTCGTTGAGCAGATCGGGGTGACGATCTAGCAGCTTGAACAGCTTGACCAAGGCGAGCGACGGCTTGGTCTTGCCATTTTCATAGCGTGAGAAGGCATTGATGCCACCGCCGAAGATTTCAGCGGCC
>JACMNW010000156.1 GCA_014378345.1 Pseudorhodobacter sp.
ATACCAGCGCACGGTTTTGCGCAGGCCTTGTTCCAGTGTCACCGATGGCCGCCAGCCAAGCTCATTGCGGATGCGGGCGGGATCAATGGCATAGCGGGCGTCGTGACCGGGGCGGTCGGTGACGAAAGCGATCAGGCGGGCATGGGGGGCACCTGACGGGTGCATTTCATCCAGCAACGTGCAGATCATGCGGACGAGGTCGATATTCTTCGCCTCATTCTCGCCGCCGATATTATAGCTGCGGCCCAGCGCGCCATGCTCCAGCACGGTCAGCAGGGCATCGGCGTGGTCTTCAACATAAAGCCAGTCGCGGACGTTTTCGCCCTTGCCGTAGACGGGGATGGGTTTGCCTGCGAGGGCATTCAGAATCACCACCGGCACCAGCTTTTCGGGGAAATGGAACGGGCCGTAGTTGTTGGAGCAATTCGTCATCACGGTGGGCAGACCGTAGGTTTCGGCCCAAGCGCGCACCAGATGGTCGGATGCGGCTTTTGACGCGGAATAGGGGGAATTCGGCGCATAGGGGGTGTCTTCGGTGAACTGGCCGGTATCGCCGAGGGTGCCAAACACTTCGTCGGTAGAAATGTGGTGAAAGCGGAAATCTTCCGATTTGCCCGCGCGCTGCCAATAGCTGCGGGCGGCTTCCAACATGTTGAAGGTGCCGGTGATATTGGTGTCGATGAAATCAGCGGGGCCGTCGATGGACCGGTCAACATGGCTTTCGGCGGCAAGGTGCATCACGGCGGTGGGACAGTGCAGATCGAAAATCCGGTCAAGGGATGCGCGGTCGCGAATGTCAGCCTGCTCAAAGCTGTAAAGGTTGGATTTGGCGGCGTCGGCGACGTTATCGAGGCAGGCGGCATAGGTGAGAGCATCGAGGTTTATCACCTCATGCCCGCGCGAGACGGCGAGGCGCACGACGGCAGACCCGATGAAACCAGCGCCGCCTGTGATGAGCAGTTTCATTGGGCGCTCCATTCAAAAGGCGATGTGACATCGGCAAACAGCGGCGCGATTGCGTCTTTGCCGGACAATACAGGCGCGCCCGAAAGGCCCCAGTCGATGCCAATCGTCGGATCATCCCACCGCACCGCGCCGTCGCAATCGGGGGCGTAGACGTCGGAGCATTTGTATTGCACTTCGGTATCGGGCGCCCTTGTGACGAAACCGTGCAGGAAACCCTTGGGCACCAGCAGTTGCTTGCGGTTTTCCGGGGTCAGCTCAACGCCCGTCCACTGGCCGAATGTGGGCGAGCCGCGCCGAAAATCAACTGCCACATCGAAGATCGCGCCGCGCGTACACCGCACCAGTTTATCTTGGGCATGCGGCGGCGATTGATAGTGCAAGCCCCGCAGGGTGCCAACGGCTACCGACATCGAATGGTTGTCTTGCACGAAGTCAATCTTCACCCCAAGGGCGGCCATGCGCGGGCCGTTCCATGTTTCGCAAAACCAGCCCCGATCATCGCCAAAGCGCGGCGGAGTCAGGATCAGAACATCGGGAAGGTCCGAGTTATCTATGTGCATGCCAATAATACTGCCTTGGAACTTGTTAAGTGTCTTGGTGCGCGTATAGCGCAGGATTATGGCCAGTCCCAGACAGTTTTGCGACTTTTCAGTTGTGGGCGGGAAAGCCCGATGGTGGGGTCTCGCGGCTTTCGTCAGGGGTGACAGGGGTTGGGGGCGGCGCTATGCTGGCAGAAATGATCCGATCAACGGACGGGCAGGCGATTTTCCGAATAAAGGTGGGTTTTAGCAGCGTGGCACAGGGCGACGGGATTGCAGCGCTGCAGATGCGCGCCTTGAACCGGCTGGAAAGCTGGCGGTCTGGATTGGTGCATCCCGCGAAGGGATTCGTGTCGCAACCGGAGCCGCGCACCATAGGGCTGTTTGCCCGCGGGCGGCAGTTGATTGCGGGTAATGTTCTGTTGGCGGGGTTTCTGGTCGAGGCGAAGGATGCTTCGTTATGGGATGTGCCGTCACCCGACCCGGCGTTTGAGGCAGAGGCGCAGGGCTTTGCTTGGCTGGATGATCTGGCCGCCGTGGGGTCTGGTGCCGCACGCACACGCGCGCAGGATTGGACCTGGGGCTGGATCGCGCGTTACGGGCGTGGGCGCGGCCCGGGCTGGACGCCGCATTTAACAGGCAGGCGGTTGATCCGGTGGATCAACCATGCGCTGTTGTTGTTAACCGCGCGCAAGCCAGAAGAGTCAGAGGCATATTTTCGCTGTCTGTCGCGGCAAACGGTTTTCTTATCAAGGCGTTGGAAGGCAGCTGATCCGGGTCTGCCACGGTTTGAGGCGCTGGCGGGACTGATTTACGCAGGGCTGGCATTGACCGGCATGAAGGCGCATGTAGCCCCGGCGGTGGCCGCTTTGGCCCGCGAATGTGCGCGCGAAGTGGATGAGCAGGGCGGGATACCCACGCGCAACCCTGAGGAACTGTTAGAGGTTTTCACGCTTTTGACGTGGGCGGCACAAGCACTGTCTGAAACCGGGCAACGGGTGCCGCCGGAACACCTGGCGGCGATTGAACGGATCGCCCCGACGTTGCGCGCGTTGCGTCATGCCGATGGGGGCCTTGCACGGTTTCATGGCGGCGGGCGTGGGCTGGAGGGGCGGTTGGACCATGCCTTGGCGAGTTCTGGCGTCAAATCATTGCCACAGGCAGGGCTGTCGATGGGGTACGCGCGGCTGGCCACCGGGCGGACAACGGTGATTGTGGATGCAGCGTCGCCACCATCGGGGCGGGCCAGCTGGGCGGCGCATGCCTCAACATTGGCGTTTGAACTGACATCAGGACGCAGGCCGTTGATTGTAAGCTGTGGGTCAGGCGCACCGTTTGGCCCCGAATGGAACCGCGCGGGGCGGGCGACGCCATCGCATTCCACCTTGGCGATTGAAGGGTATTCGTCATCAAGGTTGGGCGCGCGGCAGGCCGGGCGCGAGTTGTTGGTGGATCTGGCGGATGCCGATGCCGAACAACGCGGATCGGGGTCTGAAGGCAGCCATATTCATCTGGCGCATGAAGGCTGGTCGGCGAGCCACGGATTGACCCATAGCCGGACGTTGATGTTGGCCGCGGATGGGCGCAGGCTGGCCGGCGAAGATGCGCTCATAGCCCAAAGTCCAACGGCGCAGGCTCGGTTTGAAGCCATGCTGACGCGCACAGCACTGAACGGCGTGCATTTTGCCATTCGGTTTCATCTGCACCCTGATGTGGATGCAGCGCTGGATTTGGGCGGCAAGGCCGTGTCGATGGCGCTGAAAAGTTCGGAAATTTGGGTGTTTCGGTATGATGGTGCCGCAGATTTAACCTTAGAGGCTTCGGTTTACTTGGAAAAGGGCCGCCTGAAGCCGCGCGCGGCCAAGCAGATAGTGCTTTCTGGCCGAATGGTGGCACACCAGACCCGGATCGGCTGGACCTTGGCGAAAGCACAGGATACTCCGCTGGCCATCCGTGATCTGGACCGGGACGATCCTACCGCCCCGTAAACCTGACCGCGCCACCGCAGGAGATATGCGATGACAAATCTGGTTCCCGTCGGCCGCGCGCTGATATCCGTGTCTGATAAAACCGGCATGATTGATCTGGCAAGGGCTTTGGCGGGGTATGGGGTGGAGCTGATTTCAACCGGCGGGTCGGCGCAAACGTTGCGAAGCGCGGGGCTGGCGGTGCGCGATGTGGCGGAGGTGACCGGATTTCCTGAAATGATGGATGGCCGGGTGAAAACGCTGCACCCGAATGTGCATGGCGGCCTTCTGGCGCTGCGCGATGATGACGAGCATCTGGTGGCGATGGCAGCGCATGGGATTGAACCGATTGATCTCTTGATATCGAACCTGTACCCGTTTGAGGCGACAGTGGCGCGGGGCGGGTCCAACGCCGATTGCATCGAGAATATTGATATTGGCGGGCCAGCCATGATCCGCGCTGCGGCAAAGAATCACAAGTTTGTAGCCGTGGTGACCGACCCTGAGGACTATGCGGGCCTGCTTGACCAGCTGCGCGCGCAAGATGGGGCGACGTGTTTTGGCTATCGCCAAAAGCTGGCTCTGGCCGCCTATTCCCGCACAGCAGCCTATGATGTGGCAGTATCAAGCTGGATGGCGGGGGCGCTGCAGGTGGCGGCACCTGCCCGGCGAAGCTTTTCGGGAAAACTGGCGCAAACACTGCGCTACGGCGAAAATCCGCACCAAAAGGCGGCGTTCTATCTGGATGGATCGGCCCGCCCCGGTGTGGCCACAGCGCGGCAATGGCAGGGTAAAGAGCTGTCATATAACAACATCAATGACACTGACGCCGCGTTTGAACTGGTGGCAGAGTTTGCGCCAGCTGACGGCCCCGCCTGCGCCATTATCAAACACGCAAATCCTTGCGGTGTGGCGCGCGCAGCCACCCTGCGGGAGGCCTATGCGCGCGCCTATGATTGTGACCGCACATCGGCCTTTGGCGGGATCGTTGCGTTAAACCAAGTGCTTGACGGCGAGACGGCGGAGGAAATTGTGCAGATTTTCACCGAAGTGGTGATAGCACCCGGGGCCGATGCTGATGCCATGAGTATTTTTGCGAAAAAGAAGAACCTGCGGTTGCTGACGACAGATATCTTGCCGAACCCTCGGTCTGTTGGGCTGGCATATCGTCAGGTTGCGGGCGGGTTTTTGGTGCAGGACCGGGATGGCGCGGCATTGCAGCCCTCTGATCTGAAGGTTGTCACCAAGCGCAGCCCGACGCCTGCCGAAATGGCGGATCTTTTATTTGCGTGGTCCGTGGCCAAACATGTGAAATCCAACGCTATCATCTATGCCAAGGGTGGGGCCACGGTGGGGATTGGGGCGGGCCAGATGAGCCGCATCGACAGCACGCGGATTGCTGCCCGCAAAAGCATGGATATGGCGGAGGCGATGGGGTTGCCTGTGCCCTTGACCCATGGGTCTGTTGTGGCACCAGATGCGTTTTTCCCTTTTGCCGACGGGCTTTTAGCGGCGGCAGAGGCGGGGGCCACAGCCATTATCCAACCCGGCGGATCCATGCGCGATGACGAGGTTATCGCAGCGGCAGATGCGGCAGGCCTTGCGATGATTTTCACCGGCCAGCGGCATTTCCGGCACTGATATGCGCATCGCGATCTGGACCATTTTTGTAACTTTTGCGCTGGATCAGGCAACCAAACTGGGCGTGGTGTTTGGCTTGCGGTTGATTGATCTGGGCGTGATTGATGTGGTCCCGCCGTTTTTAACCTTTCGTATGGCGTGGAACACGGGCGTTAACTTTGGCCTGTTTTCGCATGATGCCGACGTTATGCGGTGGGTTCTTATCGCGGTGGCGCTGGCGATATCAGTTTGGGTTTGGGTCTGGACCCGGCGCGAAGCGGCGTCAAAATGGGTGCAGATATCGGCGGGATTGCTGATCGGTGGCGCGCTTGGCAATGTGGTGGACCGGGTGGTTTATGGCGCTGTGGCCGATTTTTTGAACATGTCCTGTTGCGGGATCGAGAACCCCTATGCCTTCAATCTGGCAGATGTCGCCATCTTTGCAGGGGCACTTGGTTTGGTGGTGTTTTCGGGGCGGGGACCGCGCGTCAGCAAAAAGCCAAGAAAGACCCCGTGACGGGGCGATGATCTTGGGTTAAAGACAAACAGAACGGGTGAGGGAGTTTGGGAATGCTGGCTAGACACGGCGCAATGGCGGTCGCGATCGCGGCGATGCTGGCGCTTACAGCTTGCAGCGGGGATAAGACCCCGAACCTGATGAACCTGCGGTCATCGACCAATGGCCCTGATGAATTTGGTATTCTGCCGGTAAAAGCACTGGAACTGCCCGAAGACCTGACAGCCTTGCCAGAACCCACTCTGGGCGGCACAAACCGTACCGATGCAACACCGAATGCCGATGCCATCATAGCGCTTGGCGGCAATCCAAAGGCAGCGGGCGGCATCCCTGCGGGCGACAGCGCTTTGGTGCGTTATGCAGCGCGCGCGGGCACTACGGCAGGCATTCGCGAAACGCTGGCGGCAGAAGATCTGGAATATCGGCGCAAGAATGACGGGCGGTTACTGGAACGGTTGTTCAACGTGAATGTCTATTTCAAGGCCTACAGAAAGCAATCGCTGGATCAACAAGCCGAATTGCAGCGTTTCCGCAAGGCAGGCAGGCGCACGCCTTCGGCCCCGCCGGCCAACCCGGGCGAAGAGTAACATCTGCGTGGCTGGCCTTGAATTGGGGGCAGGACCGGATAGGTAGTCAATCTGAAATTGCGGGAGAATTCTATGCCTCGTCGTCTTGGCTACATGCTTGCATTTGCTGTTCTGACAACGGCGGCCCAAGCGGATACCGTTACATCGTTTCAGCTTGAAATTGGCCTTGATGTGGTGGTGAAAGAAGATCACCGCGCCCCCGTTGTGACCCAAATGGTGTGGTATCGCGCCGGGGCCGCCGATGAAGTGGCAGGCAAATCGGGCATCGCGCATTTTCTGGAACATCTGATGTTCAAGGGCACGGACGACGTGGGGCCGGGCGAATTGTCGGCGATAGTTGAGGCTCAGGGCGGCAATGACAATGCCTTTACCACATGGGATTACACCGCGTACTTTCAACATGTTGCCGCAGACCGGCTTGATCTGATGATGAAGCTGGAGGCCGACCGTATGCGCGATTTGCGGCTGGCCGAGGCCGATGTTAAAACCGAACTTCAGGTGATTTTAGAAGAACGCAGCCAACGCACCGATAGTGACCCCGGCGCATTGTTGACTGAACAGGTTGATGCAGCACTGTTTCAAAACCTGCGCTACGGCGTGCCAATTATCGGTTGGCGGCATGAGATGGAAACCCTGAACCGGGATGATGCGCTGGCGTGGTACAGCCGCTATTACGCGCCGAACAATGCAATATTGGTGGTGGCGGGCGATGTGTTGCCAGACGATGTGCGCAAGATGGCCGAGGCGCATTATGGGCCGTTGAAGCCCACCCCTGGACTGATGCCGCGCGTGCGGCCATCCGAGCCGCCGCAGCTGTCTGAGCGTCGCCTGACGCTATCCGACGAAAGGGTATCGCAACCCTATGTGTCGCGCAACTATCTCGCGCGCGAGCGGAATACCGGTGATCAGAAAAAGGCAGCCGCGCTGGTGATTTTGGCGCAGCTGTTGGGCGGCAGTGGAACAACATCGGTTATGGCGCGGGCTTTGCAGTTTGATACCCAAACAGCCGTTTATTCGTCGGCGTTTTATGATGGCACGTCAATTGACAGCGCGACCTTTGGGCTGGCCGTGGTGCCGGTGCCGGGGGTTAGCCTGCAACAGGCAGAAGACGCGATGGACGGGGTAATTGCGAAATTCCTGAAAGACGGCGTGGAGCCAAAAGCCTTTGCCCGCATCAAAACGCAGATCGCCGCCGCTGATATCTATGCACGCGACGATATTGGCGGATTGGCCAACAAATACGGCGAAGCGCTGGCGATTGGCCTGACCATCAAGGATGTGCAGGATTGGCCCGGTATTTTGGCCGCGGTGACGCCCGAAGAGGTGATGTCCGCAGCGGCAGAAGTATTTGATAAACGAAGCGCGGTCACAGGATGGTTGCTGAAAGACGAAGGGGTTGCACAATGATCCGGCTGGCTATTGCATTCGTTTTGCTTGCCTTTCCGGCATTGGCAGAGATCAAGATCGAACCCGTCACATCTCCCGGCGGCATCAAGGCGTGGTTGGTGCAGGATAAGGGCATTCCGTTTACCGCGCTGGAAATACTGTTTCGTGGCGGCACGTCACTGGACGGGCCCGGCAAACGTGGGGCGGTGAACCTGATGACCGCGCTGATCGAAGAAGGCGCTGGCGATCTGGATTCGCAAGGCTTTGCTGCCGCGCGCGATGGTTTGGCCGCTGAATTCAACTTTCGGTCGGGCACCGATTCGGTGGGTGTGTCGGCGAAATTCCTGACTGAAAACCGGGATGCTGCGATCGATTTGCTCAGGTCTGCACTGGTGAACCCACGGTTTGACCAAGTGGCGGTTGACCGGGTGCGGGGGCAGGTGATTGCCAATCTGCAATCGAACGAAAAAGACCCTGGCACGTTGGCGGGCGAGGCGTTCAATCGCATGGCATTTGGCGCGCATCCTTACGGCAGTTCGGGCGATGGCACGATTGACAGTGTGACTGCGCTGACGCGCGATGATATTATTGCCGCCCACAAGGGCGCGCTGGCGCATGACCGTATTTATGTGGCGGCGGCGGGCGATATTTCAGCAGCCGAACTGGGCCTGTTGCTGGATAAGCTGTTTGGGGATTTGCCGAAAACTGGCGCGCCTTTGCCAACCCGGGCGAACTGGACGCTGAAAGGCGGCGTTACGGTGCAGGATTTTCCGACCCCCCAATCAACCATTTTGTTTGGCCAAGAAGGCATCAAACGTGATGACCCCGATTTCTTTGCCGCCTATATCTTGAACGAGGTGTTGGGTGGCGGGCGTTTTTCGGCCCGATTGATGACCGAGGTGCGTGAAAAACGCGGGTTTACTTATGGCATAGGCACCAGTCTGGTGCCGATGGATCAGGCTGAAATGATGGTCGGGCAGTTCGCATCGAAAAACGCATCGGTGGGCGACGCGATCAAGGTAGTCCGTGATGAATGGGCGAAAATGGCAACCGGTGGGGTAACTGCAGAGGAAATGGCGGCGACCAAGACCTATCTGACAGGATCGTATCCGCTGCGGTTTGATGGCAACGGGCAAATAGCGCAGGTGTTGGTTGGCATGCAGATGGAAGGTCTGCCAATAGATTACGCCGTTACCCGGAATGCGCAAATCGAGGCGGTTACACTGGATGATCTGAAACGCGTGGCTGCCCGCCTGTTAAAGCCTGATGCGCTTCGGTTCGTGGTGGTAGGGCAGCCGGTTGGCGTGACGTCGACCGACTAGCATCGCTGGCAGAATCGGGCAGGCCATGCTAGCTATAGTGGCATGAACGCCGAAAGCCCCAACATAAGCGCGCAGCGCCCGGTGATCCGGCAGCTTGATGAAGCTGCCGTGAACCGCATTGCGGCGGGTGAAGTGGTGGAACGTCCAGCGTCCGCCGTGAAGGAGCTGGTCGAAAACGCGCTGGATGCCGGGGCATTACGCATCTCGGTGGATTATGCCGATGGTGGCAAAACCCTGATCCGGGTGGTGGATGATGGCTGCGGCATGACCGGGGACGATCTGCCCTTGGCGCTGGCCCGGCATGCGACGTCCAAAATCGACGGGTCGGATTTGCTGAATATCCGGTCGTTTGGCTTTCGCGGTGAAGCGTTGCCGTCTTTGGGGGCAGTGGGCCGGTTGACCATCACCTCGCGCGCCGCTGGGGCCGATGGCGTTTCCCTGACGGTTGAAGGTGGCCGCATGGGGCAGGTGCGCCCCGCCGCGCTGACCCGTGGCACTGTGGTTGAATTGCGCGATCTGTTTTATGCCACGCCTGCCCGGCTGAAATTCATGCGCACGGACCGCGCCGAAGCACAGGCAATAGGCGATGTGATCAAGCGGTTGGCGATGGCAGAGCCGCATGTTGGCTTTGCTCTGCGCGATGTATCAGGCGGTGGTGAAGGCCGCGTGGTTTTCCGTGCGGACCCCATGTCAGGTGATATGTTTGACGCGCTGCACGGGCGTCTGGCGCAGGTTCTTGGTGCAGATTTTGCGGAAAATGCTTTGCGGATTGATGCGGAAACCGACGGGCTGCATCTGGTGGGCTATGCGGCCCTGCCCACCTATTCGCGCGGGTCGTCTGCCGCGCAGTTTCTGTTTGTGAACGGCCGCCCGGTGCTGGACCGGATGCTGTTTGGCGCGCTGCGGGCGGCCTATATGGATGTTCTTAGCCGTGACAGGCATCCGGCGGCGGTGCTGAACCTGATCTGCGATCCGGAACGGGTGGATGTGAACGTGCATCCGGCGAAATCCGAAGTACGTTTTCGCGAACCTGCCGCCGCCCGCGGGATCATCGTATCGGCATTGCGTCATGCGTTGGCCGGGGCTGGGCACAGGGCATCTACCACCGTGGCGAGCGAGACATTGCAAGCGTTCCGCCCGGAGCCGCGCATTTACCAGATGGAACGGGCGTCACAGCCAGCACTTACCCGCGACTATCAGTTTCAGGCTCCAGGCTTTTCAGAGGCTCCATC
>JACMNW010000157.1 GCA_014378345.1 Pseudorhodobacter sp.
ACGTGTCAGGCACGGCTGCCCTCGCAATATGCGAATCGTTGTTGCTGGCCCTGAATGACCGCAATATCCTGCCAGAGTCAGAAATCCTTGGAATACTGAAGGATGCTGCGGCAGCACATCACAACGGCCAGCCAGACGTTGACAATGTGGTACTGCATGCAGAGGTGGCAAAGTTGATCAATGGGATTATTGACGGCGGAAACTCGGTCCGCAGGCGTTAGCGCCAAGCCCCCGATCAGACGGCAAGTATTCCAACAAACCGCGCCCCGACGCGTTGACGCAAGTCTGGCGGTTCCGCCTCTATGGCCTCAGCCATGGCAAACAGATGAAAGCGTGCGGTGTGCAATTGGTCGATCAGCCCGATCACCACGCCCAAGGCATCGCCATCCAGATCAAAATTATCGGCAAGGTCACAAAGCAGGGCAAGCCGCGACAGATCCACGGGACGAAATGTTGCCCCCTGCACGGACGGCGTTGATGTGATAAGATCAGCGTTTAGAAATGCCGCAAGTCGGGCCTTTGACAGGCCTATAACAGCAGCAATTGTCTGACTTTCCGTAAAATACTCCGTCATTCCGGCGTCTCCTCCATCATCGCCTTGCGTGGGTCCTGAACATGGGTCTTGCGCCATTCAAGCATGAATTCCGATAGAACCGCATCAATGGCGGAAGGTGCCACAATCTTCAGTTCCACCAGGGCGTCACCCGATTGGCTGGACGCGCGCGTGATACCGCGCCCGCGCAATCGCAACACGCGCCCGCTGCTGGCCCCTTTGGGAATGGTCACACTCACCGGCCCGTCGATCGTCGGCGCAGTGACTTTGCCGCCCAGTATGGCCTCGTCGATGGTGATTGGCAAAGTGATAAGGATGTCATCCCCATCGCGCCGAAACACCGGATGGAGCTGCGCCTGTATTGTTACCAACGCATCCCCCGCCGGCCCGCCGTCATAGCCTGCAGCCCCGCGCCCGCGCAGCCGAAGGGTCTGGCCATCCTGCATGCCTTTCGGGATCTGCACCTCAAGGTTACCGCCGTCAGGTAGGGTAATCCGCGTCTTGGCCCCCAGCACGACATCCAGAAAAGGCACCTCAAGGGTGTAGCGCAGATCCGGGCCGGGTTGGGCGTAACCGGGGTCACTGCCACGGCCCCGTTGACGCAGGATATGGGCAAAAATATCGGACGGATCGCCGAAGTCACCGAAACCCGGCCTCTGGCCAAAACGTTGGCCGGGTGTTTCAGCATGATCGCGGTAGTAGGTCCGGGGTGCGCGCTCGGCACCCGAAGCGTCAATTTCCCCCGCATCGAACCTTGCGCGAGTGTCAGCGTCTTTCAGCAGGTCATGTGCCGCCGTCACCGCCTTGAACCGTGCCTCTGCCCCGGCATCATCGGGGTGCAGATCGGGGTGCGACGTCCGCACAAGCTTGCGGTACGCTTTTTTGATATCTGCCGCCGTGGCAGATTGGGTCAGGCCAAGTGCGGCATATGGATCGTCGCTCATCTGGTCCCCGTTGCAGCAAACTTCCATTGCAATACATCAATTTGTCGCCCGCGTCTTGACCCAGATCAATGCGCAGGCACGCAACTGACCTGCATTAATGACATAGACAGGCCAAGCAGTATTTTTGGCTGATAAAATCAGGAAAGGTCATGCAATGATGAATGGATATTCGATGGAATATGGCGGGATCTGGATGGTGTTCATGGGCGTTGTGGCAGTGTTGGTCATCGCGGCCTTGGTCAAATATTTGCGCAAATGAGGGGCGACCCGATGATACCAACGGTTGATGGTGCTGCGACCGACATTGATCCCGTCTGCGGCATGACGGTTACCCTGAAGTCGGACACGCGCACCGAAGCGTTCGAAGGCAAGAACTTCCATTTTTGTTCCGAAAAATGCCAGACCAAATTCAAGGCTGATCCTTGGTTCTATGCCAGTGGTAAGGTCCCCGCCAAAGGCCATGCGGTGGTGGCAGCGGCACAGTATACCTGCCCGATGCACCCGCAGATTTTGCGGGGCGCGCCGGGGAACTGTCCGATCTGCGGCATGACGCTGGAACCAGTGGTCGCATCCGATGCACCGTCGCCGGAACTCGCTGATTTCACCCGGCGAATGTGGATATCCGCTGCGGTGGCCGTGCCTTTGGTAATCTTGACGATGGGCGGGATTATCGGCCTGCCTGTGCGCGATTGGATGGGGCATAGATTGGCGGGCTATCTGGAGTTCGCGCTTGCCACGCCGATTGTGTTGTGGGCGGCATGGCCGTTTTTTTTACGCGGCTGGGCTTCGGTCACCAATCGTAGCCCAAACATGTGGACGCTGATTTCGATCGGGGTTGCCGCCGCATATGGCTATTCAGTGTTTGCCACGTTTCTGCCCGGCTTGTTTCCGGCTGCCTACCAAATGGAGATGGGCGTTGGCACTTATTACGAGGCGGCAGTGGTGATTGTGGCTTTGGTCTTTGTGGGCCAAGTGCTGGAACTGCGCGCGCGCGAACGCACCGGCGATGCAATTCGGGCTCTGCTGGACCTTGCCCCAAAGACGGCGCGGCGTATTCTGCCTGATGGCACGGAATACGATGCGCCCTTGGCCAATATCATGGCGGGCGACAAACTGCGCGTGCGCCCCGGCGATGCAGTTCCAGTGGACGGCGTTATCACCGAAGGTGCATCATCGGTTGATGAAAGCTTGATGACCGGCGAGGCGATGCCCGTTGAAAAAGCAGTTGGCGATTCTGTTGTTGGTGGCACCATAAACAAGAATGGTGCGCTGGTGATCACGGCGGGGAAAGTCGGGGCTGATACGGTGCTTGCCCAGATCGTGGCCATGGTGTCGAATGCCAAACGATCCCGTGCCCCTATTCAGGGCGTGGCTGACAAAATCGCAGCGGTTTTCGTTCCGGTGGTTTTGGCCGTTGCGATTGCGGCTTTTGCTGCGTGGATGGTCTGGGGTCCAGCCCCGGCACTCGCTTATGCGGTCACGTCGGCGGTGTCGGTGCTGATCATCGCCTGCCCCTGCGCGTTGGGTCTTGCAACCCCAATTTCCATTACCACTGCGGCCGGGCGCGGTGCGCAGGCTGGTGTGCTTATCAAAGACGCCGAGGCGTTGGAGCGGATGGCAGGCGTCGATACGCTTATCGTCGACAAAACCGGAACGCTGACCATGGGCAAGCCTGCGCTGACCGATGTGGTTGTGCTGGGGGTCGAAACGGAAGCCATGATCCTGACATTGGCCGCAGCACTGGAAAAAGGTTCGGAACATCCTTTGGCCGAGGCGATTGTCGCGGGGGCCAAGGCCAGAGGTATAGACGCGGGTGACGCGGTTGGGTTTGCGGCGGTGACAGGTAAGGGCGTTCAGGGCACTGTTGGCGGCAGGCAGGTGGCCCTGGGCAACGCTGCGATGATGCAGGATCTGGGGCTGAACACGCAAACGGCAGAGGCACGGGCTGATGCGTTGCGTGCAACTGGCAAAACTGCGATGTTTGTAGCTGTTGATGGTGCACTTGCCGGCATTGTGGCCGTGGCAGACCCGGTGCGGGACAGCACGTCCGCCGCGATCAAAGAGCTGCAAGCGCAAGGGTTCCGGATCATCATGGCGACGGGGGATAACGAACGCACCGCCAAAGCTGTGGCCGGACCTTTGGGTATTGATGAGGTTTGGGCGGGGATATTGCCCGATGACAAGCGTGCGCTGATCGAAAAACTGCGCGTCGAGGGCCGCAAGGTTGCCATGGCCGGTGACGGGGTGAACGACGCGCCAGCGCTCGCCGCTGCCGATGTGGGCATCGCCATGGGGACGGGTGCCGATGTGGCAGTGGAAAGTGCGGGGCTGACGTTGCTGGGCGGTGATCTGATGGGCATCGTGCGGGCGCGCAAACTGGCGCATGCGACAGTGCGCAACATCAAGCAGAACCTGTTTTTTGCGTTTGCGTATAATGCTATTGGCATACCGGTTGCGGCAGGGGTCTTGTATCCGCTCACGGGCACCTTGTTGTCTCCGATGATCGCCGCGGCGGCGATGAGCCTGTCATCGGTATCGGTGATCACCAACGCACTCCGCTTGCGCCGCGTCCAGCTTTAGTCGATGACCACGCTAGATGATCTGTCTGTAGCATCCTACAATATCCACAAAGGTGTCGGTACCGACAGGCGCCGTGATCTGGCGCGGACGGCAGCGGTAATCGCCGAAATCGGGGCTGATATTCTGGCTCTGCAAGAGGTGGATACCAGGTTTGGGACGCGCACCGGGTTGCTTGATCTGGATAGCATCCGCCGCGATCTTGGCCTGATTGCCGTGCCACTGGACGGCGTAGGCGATGCACATGGCTGGCATGGCAACCTGCTTCTGGTCCGCAACGCGCTGGTGCAAGAGGTGCATCAGCTTATCCTGCCGGGGCTGGAGCCGCGCGGGGCCATGGTTACGGATATGGTGATTGCAGGGCGACCCTTGCGTATTGTCAACGTACATCTTGGGTTGTTGCCAAGGTCGCGCGCCGCACAGGCGCGGCGGCTGA
>JACMNW010000158.1 GCA_014378345.1 Pseudorhodobacter sp.
ACTTTGCCGCCGCACTGATGGACCCCGATCTGCCGGCACCTCACGGTTTCGCGGTGTACCGCAACTCCGTGACCGCCGGCCTCATCCGCGCTCTGCAAGCTGGATTTCCTGTGGTGCGCCAACTGGTTGGCGATGCGTTCTTTACCGCGATGGCGACCGAATTCCTGCGCGCCCATCCGCCACGCAGCCAGATGATGATGCTGTATGGCGATGCGCTGCCCGGCTTTCTGTCTGAATTTCCGCCTGTCGCTCCCTACCCCTACCTCGCCGATGTCGCGACATTGGAGCAGGCGTTGCGCGAAAGCTATCACGCGGCCGATGCGGTGCCTGTCGCCAAGACCCCGCTTGGGCGGCTGACCCTTGCGCCGTCGCTGCGGCTGGTCTGTTCGGCGTGGCCGATCAATTGTATCTGGCAGTTCCATCAGGCCGCCGGTCCCAAACCCGTGCAGCGGGCCGAGGATGTGGTGATCCTGCGGCCCGAGTTCGATCCCAAACCGCATCTGCTCCCCCCGCAAGGTGCGGCGTTTCTGCTGGCTTTGCAGCAGGGCGCAAGTGTCGAACAGGCCCGCGCCCCGCTGGGTGATAATTTTCCGCTGCACCCGCTGCTGGCTTTACTGACCGAAAATCTGGCGTTCGTGCAGATTTAGCGCCTTTGCCCGCACGATTTTCCCATCTGCGCCGCCACTGCCCCGGCGAATCCGCGCCCTTTGCCGCAGCGTCACTTAATCCGGCTTGATTTTCGGTTGCGCTTTGGCATGATTTGCCTTGTGCGGGCAAGATCAGTCGCACAGCCTGCGGTAATTTCGCCGCGGGAGGATTGTGGCAAGGAGAAGCGGCATGCCGACAGGCACCGTAAAATGGTTCAACTCCACCAAAGGGTATGGCTTCATCGCCCCGGACAATGGTGGCAAGGACGTATTTGTTCATGTTTCGGCGGTCGAGCGGGCCGGGTTGAAAGGATTGAACGACAATCAAAAGGTCGGATTCGAACTGCAATCCGGCCGAGACGGCAAAGAATCGGCAGGCGATTTGCGACTGCTTTAGGCGGTCAGGGCGGCTTCGATCTTTTCGTCCCAACCTAGATGCCAACTTGACCCATCCTGAATGACCGGCCGTTTCATCACGGTCGGTTGTGCCGCGATTTGCGCCTCGGGTTCGGCTTCGCGCAGGAAGGGGCTGAAGCTGCGATAGGTCGTGGATTGCTTGTTGATCGCGCGGTCGCCGAATTCGGTGATGATCGCGTCGATTTCCGCCGGGGTCAGTGGGTTGGCCCGGATATCGCGAAATTCAGGCGTTTTGCCGGCCCTTTGCAGGGCCTTGATCGCCGCTTTGGTGGTGTCGCAGGTGGAAATTCCGTAAACGATCATTGGGCCCTCCGTGTCGTCGTCAGATAAACTCTGACGCGGGTCTTGGCAAGGGTTCACGCGTGAAATCTTTGATTTATCGATTATGTTCAGATACTTACGTTTTTCCGTTAACTGGATTTTAACCCGTCAGCCCGTGATCATGCGGGTTATCGTGACGCCCGCCCAAGCGGCAAACGCGGTAAGCGCGGTGCCCCACAATACATCGGTAGCTACCATCGAGATGTCCCAGTCGCGCAGGATGGAATAGCTGGTGAATTCGTAGGTGCCGTAAGCCATTGCCCCAATGATTGCCGCAGGGACCCACACTGGGCTGTCGGATTTCAGCGCGGGCAGCGAGACGAGGTAGATCAGCCCCACAACGTAAGCCGCATAGAACAGCGCCGCCGGCCCGAACCGGATCGGCTCGATCAGCAGGGGGCCGATGTGGCGGGTGAACAGCGGCTTCATCACAAAGGCCAGCATCAGGCCATCAAGGACCAGAAAGACGGCGGCAGTGGAGAGGTAGAGGATGACAAGTTGCATGGGCGGCTCCGATCCGGGTTAGCACGAGATACGAAAGGGAAGCGGGGTTGGATGTCGGTAGCACGGTAAATTACTTGCTGCACCAACTGGCATACACTTACAACGGTGCGGCATTTTCCAGCGACCGGGCGGCGTGGATGATGGCTAACCTGCACTGCTTCATCCACCACCGCGTAAATGATCCGCCAGCCATGCACAAATACCTCTCGCAACTCGACAGGACCGTAATACTCTGGCAAGCGCCGCCTTTGCCTTGGCATTTCGGACAAGAGTTCTGCCCGTTCCACCATGCGATGGACAACCATGTTGGCGTAGAAGGGCGAGTTCTTGGCGATGTAGTCCGCAATGTCGCCAAGTTCAGCCAGCGAGCGCAGAGACCAGACCAGTCCACCAGCCACTTGGCCATCCGGCGTTTGGTCTCGTCACGAGGGATCGCACCATGCGTCTCGATGCTCGGCAACCCAGCTGCGATCTTCTCCAAGGTGTAGAGGCGATATTGCATCTCTGCATGGGTCGCATCCTCAGGGAGGGTGCGGATCTTGCATTCATATCAGAGTAAATATCTGTACCAGGTTCATAACGATATATTTGTTTGCTATTCACAACACTTCTGCAATCAAAGCGATGGCATCGCTTAAACAAACTCGCTTCGTTTGCAAGCGCGATCTTGAGCGCAAGCATAAGCTTCATAAGATCGATTACGCAATACCCATGCAGCTTTTCGTTTCCCAGATAATCGCCTGATCCGTTCAACATTTCCACATGACTGGATCGCTCATATTTCCCCCGAGACGCGCAAAATGCCCATTCTGAGTACTTTATTTTTATTTCTGGTATTATTATTGTGTTGCCTTGCCCCAAAAAAATTTCGATTACCCCCGGAATATTGATATATTGGCTTTGGCCAAGGCTCTGAACCGAAGCAGATTCTAATGCGACTCCTTCCAGCGCATCGAACTTGGCTCCCATAGCCAAGCAATTTTCTTCCTTTCCATATTCTTC
>JACMNW010000159.1 GCA_014378345.1 Pseudorhodobacter sp.
AACAAAAGCGCCAATACCGCAACGATTCCAGTCGGATAGTAGTCCAGCCGGATGCCGACCGCGCCAAAACGGAGAAAAACGTGACTCAACAGGCGCAGATCATGATGAACGCAATCCATCAGCTGCAGTGAGCCGGAGGAACAGTCGTCCAACTTTATGGGGAGGCAGTCTGAAAGCCTCACGCGTAGTGCTTGAGCGACTTCGTCAGAAAGAAGCGGATCATTTGCGCCGAGGCATCCGGGCCTTTGCGATCCGTATAAGACCCTTTCGTATGGCCGCCTGACCATGCGTGCCCAGCCCCTTCCAGCATCCAAAGCTGCAGCATCACCTCACCGTCGGTTCCCGCAAACTCGCTTCGGCAATAGCTTCTCCCCAGAACGGACCGTCGGGTTACCCTTGTTGGACTTGCCAGGACGCCTAGCGCGGCAGCAACAAAGAACGCTGCGTTGGAAGGGTGGACGGTGGCATCGGCATCACCCTGAAATATGATGCGTCGCACCGGGTCTGAAGGTAAATTGATGGCGGGCGTGATGCTCTGAGGCGTGTTTCCGGACCGCATGGCTGAAATAGCCGAAAGCACGTCCCGCGCCGCGCCACGGGCAAGTCCGGAGTGAACCCCCACCGCGGAAAAGATATCCGGATAGACTAGACGTCAGCCAGAATAGCGGCCATTGCACCACCGGCGGACAGTCCCGCCTCAAAGACGCCGTCGCGGGTAAGGCTGATTTCCTTCATCAACTTGCGCGTAGGCGACGCCAGAATTTCGGGCTCGCTTGCGCCGCGCAATTGATTAACCGGCTTGAACTAGTTTCAGCACGATGCGGCGTTGTGGTGTCGCGTCTGGGCTGGATAGGCGATGGCAAGGCCGTGCTTTTCGGCCATCGCGTTCATATGGGTGCCGACGGCGAAATCGTCTGGTGTCTGGTTGCAACCGCGCAGCATCACGATCAGGCCCTTGGGCTTTGGGTGGCTGGCAGGCAGATACAGCCGGTAGCTGCGCGATCCTGCGGCATTGCGATGGGTGCGGGCAAGATACTGCGCCCCGCTCGGGATGTGAGGTGAAACATCGTCTGCAGCTGACCCCGTCCTTGCGCCCCTGCATTCCGAACTGTGCCGCGCGCAATTGCTTCAGAACGGCCCCAAGCGATCGATCCACCTTAGGCCTTGTCGTCTGCTGCGACTTGGGAGCCTTTGGCTTGGATGCCGTAAGCGCGTCAAATGCCGATTTGACGACCAAACCCGTCATCGCCTTCTGGACAGACCGGGTCGCCTTGGTCAGTTTAGCTGGGCGCATAAGTCGACTTGCGCGGCGCAGTGCGGCCGCAAAGGTGCGTGACATCGGGACTTTCTGGACTGAAGCGACCGATCTGATCGGGCGAAAGCTATGGGCAAGGGGGTGTTTGTGCTCACCAGCATGGGCGCCCCAATCCAGATGGGGACCCAAACTCGCATGACAAGGAAGATGCTGCTACGTCGTTAGCCAATTCACAGCAGAAGTGTCCGGAAACGATTTGTAGCAGGATGGCGAGCGTTCGGTTCCACCGCGACGAAGCAAGTGGGCGGGGGACATGCGAGGATGAGTAAGCCCAGTGTTTCATGGCGCCCCGAATAAAAACGTGTGTTCGCGGCGGCCGGCGGGACTTAGTCAGCAGTTTAACGGCCCAATTAAGATAAAAGTGCTATCGCCGATTGTTCGTCCGTAATCAGTGTCGTAGGTCCGATCGTGCGGATGGTTGCGCGCAACGCAATCAATTTGTCTTTTCCACCTGAGATCAGCACCCGCTCTGGCGTGCGCCGCAGCCGGACGAGATTGACCGAAAACACGCGGGCAT
>JACMNW010000160.1 GCA_014378345.1 Pseudorhodobacter sp.
CCCGCCAAAATCCCGTACCGGGGGGCGCCTGATCCCGAAGATCCCCGCCCAGGTGCTCCCCGCCGCCAAGGCCAGTGGGGCCACAGTGCTGGTGGCAGGCAACGTCTATGTGTACGGCACTGCAAAAGGCCCGTGGGGGCCAGAAACGCCGCACCAGCCCAACACCCGCAAAGGCCGCATCCGCGCGACTATGGAGGCGGCTTATGCAAATGCGGCAGCCGACGGCGTGCGCACCATCATTCTGCGCGGTGGGGATTTTGTTGCCGCCAATGACATGCGTGCGGTTATGAACATGATCACCCTGAAATCCCTTTCCAAAGGCTATCTCACCTCGATGGGTACACCCACGGCACCCCGCGCTTATGCCTACCTGCCCGATATGGCCCGTGCCGCCGTGAGCCTTGCAGAAATTCGCGAAGGCCTGCCCGCTTTTGCCGACGTGCCTTTGCCGGGATTGACGCTTGGAGTGGTCGATCGCGCCGCCGAGATCACCGCCCAAACCGGGAAACCGCTGCGAATCAAACCGTTCAACTGGCTTCAAATCCGGCTTCTGGCCCCGTTTTGGGAGATGGCGCGCGAGCTGTTGGAAATGCGCTATCTCTACGATCTGCCCCACAGTCTTGCTGCGGAACCGATAGCAAGGTTGCTGCCGGATTTTCATCCGACGCCACTGCGGCAAGTGGTGGCCGAACATCTGCGCCAGCGTTAAGGCAGATCAATATCCACCCAGACCGGGCGGTGCCGGGATGCCACAGCCAATACTGTGGCCAATGGGTCATCCATCTTTGGCCAAAGCACACCGGCCCCTGTCACCGTCAAATCCTGCGATGGAAGCACGTAATCCACCTGCAGCCCGCCCGGCCCATTTTTGGCACTGAAATCGGCTGTATCGCCACTATCATCCGCGTTTTGGGGAAAGAACTTTCCCCTTGGAGAAGGTTTTTGCAAAGCGGGGTGGTTAATCACGCCGCGAATGGCTTTTGGAAGCCCATCACCATCGACAGGATCTAGGTTGCCATCGCCTATCACCACAAAAGGTTGGGGCGGGGCTGGCATTGGCAATTGCCCGTCCAACAGCGCCATCCAGAACCCAGCTTCGTCGTGATTGCGTCGCCCGTTCCGATCTTCCGGCCCGTCAAACACCGGCGGCGTTGCGTACCATGCCAGCAGATGCAGCAGGGCACCGCCGGGCAGTTCTACCGGCACATCCCAATGGCCGGTGGTAGAAAGGCGCTGAACAGCAATTGCCTCCGGCGTCATGCCATCAAACAACAAAGCACCCGGCAAATCGCGCCAAAGAAATTCTGAAAAATTCCTCACTTCGTCGTCTCGAATGGGAAGCTTAGACAGAATTGCCATGCCGCCTTCGCCCGTAAAACGCCCCCAACCCTGTGCATCACCGGGACCGCCCAATTTTCCGTCTCCATCCAGATCAAGACCTGTCGCAAGGCCGGTATTGGGCCGGATCGAAAATTGATACGGGTAATTTATCCCCTCGGCCGCCAGCTTTCCCACTAAGGTTGTTAGCGCAACCTGATCAAGATCGTAATCAAACCCCGTCAGAACCAACACATCTGCGCCCAAAACCGTTACCACTTTGACTGCCGCCACAATTTGCGGGTCGTCCGCCTTTAGCAGATCCCGCAACAATAATCCGGGGCCGGACCGCGTCATTTCAATGTTGTAAGTCGCAATCCGCAGCGTTTCAGCAACCACAGGGCCTGCGCACAGACTGGCAAATACGAAGATCAGGCAGGTGCAAATTCGGTATGTTCGACCGCGCCCTTCGCACGGCGTTTTTCGCGGATCATATCTGCGATGCGACCCATTGCGATGCCCCGCATAAACAGACTTGCCGGAAGAAACGACCATGCTGACAGTGTCCATATCAGGGTTTGCGGGGAGGTTAGGGTAAGCGGCTCAAACCCTTCGGACGCAGCTTTTACCACAGCAGGAATAACAAAAGGCAGAAGGAAGCCCAGGGCAATGTTGATGCGTGCGTCACGTTCCAAACGGTCCACTACATCGCCGCCTGCTGAGGGGTCAAACGTTGGCAAGTTGACCCAAACATTAAAGGCCTCATCCCGCTTTGGCCAACTGCCTGCTTTCAGAAGTACTACAAAAATCGCCAGTGAAATAAGTGAAATCAAATACGCCATTCCAGCGCCAGTGCGCACAATGGTTACCTGGTCGGGCAGCGCGCTGTCGGTCATCATCAGGGTTGCAAGCCGAACCGGACTGTAAGGGAAATCCATCGCATTGCCGATAAGCCCACCGACGGCCGACATCAGTTCTGTCAGAGTTGATGGATCAGCGATCCCGCGTTCAAGAACCCCAAGGGTGAAGATCGTGGCGAACAGCATCAGATACCGCACCCGGTTAAATGGCGGAGCATCGCGAAATTCAATCAAACCAGGATAGGTTGTATTGTATTCAACCAGCGTCAGCAGACCCGCGAACAAGGCTACGAGCGCCACCATCTGCTTGGTGTCAGTGCCCACGTCCGGCAACAGCACGGACGGCGTGGCGACAAGAACCATCACCAAAAAAGCGCGCACAGCTGCACCTGTAAGCCGCGAAACCACTGCTTTCCCACCCTCAAATTGGCTGAACATGGTACTTTGCCATGCCCTTTGGCCAACATTATCCCGCACTTTGTGGCGGATTGCCTCAATCTTGCCCAAATTCTGCCTTCTTTCGATATCCACCGCAATCCTTGGTCAACTGAACGAGAACTTTGTGGCGGATATACGGAGAATGTGTCGCCAGATTGCATCAAGACCATGAATAAAAAAGGCCGCCCCGAAGGACGGCACAACATTTAGCGGTCTGGCACAGTTCACACCCAAGAACGGAGACTTGCAGCCCGTTTTTCAAAGGTGTCAATCGCAGTTACTTTTTCGAGTGTAAGGCCGATATCATCCAAACCATTCATCAGACAGTGTTTGCGGAACGGATCCACGTCAAAGCTGAATTGCTTGCCTTCTGATGTGGTTATGGTCTGGCTATCCAGATCAACGCTGATGCGGGCGTTGGCGCCTTTACGGGCATCTGCCATAAGCTCATCAACCACATCTTTAGGCATCACGATCGGCAAAATGCCGTTCTTAAAGCAGTTGTTGTAAAAAATATCAGCAAAGCTTGTTGAAACCACGCAGCGAATGCCAAAATCAAGCAAGGCCCAAGGCGCGTGTTCGCGTGACGATCCGCATCCGAAGTTATCGCCCGCAATCAGGATTTCGGCTTTGCGGTATGCGGGTTGGTTCAGCACAAAATCAGGAATTTCTGCACCGTCTAAGGTAAAGCGCATTTCATCAAACAGGTTCTTGCCAAGCCCGGACCGCGCAATCGTTTTCAAAAACTGCTTGGGGATGATCATATCCGTATCAATATTGACCAATGGCATCGGGGCCGCAATTCCAGTGATTTTGGTAAACTTGTCCATGGTTGGCCTTTCGTAGTTGCGTCAGACCATAAAGTGCTACGAACACCGCTGCAACCGAATGGCGCATGTATGCCCTACAAAATGCAAAGGGCGCAGTTACCTGCGCCCTTTTGGTTCTATTTTGCTACGTCAATTACGACTTGCGGCGTGCCCGTGCAGCGGCAAGTGCGCCAAGGCCGGTTAACACCATCCAGCCAGCGGCTGGCAGTGGCACGGGGGATGGCGGCGGATCAATCGGATCAACTGGGCCCACTAGCGTGAACCGAGCGCGCAGGACGGCTTCGTTGGCTTGATCTTCTGCAGTCCAGAATTCGCTGAATGCGACGCCATCTTTTATGAAGCCGGTGATTTCCAAGATGTACAAGAAACCATCCACTTCAAACGCGTCTTGTTGTGCCGCGTTATCAAGAATAGTCACACGATCTGCACAACCGGCAGAGTTTACACCCACACCGTTGGCGTTTCCGTCTTTGCAAAGGCCACCTACCTCGCCAAGGTTTGCGGTTTCGTCATGTCTGAAGTTAAACGCCGCTGACAGCGCGCGGTCTACCCCGTTGATGACCATATTGACCACAAGCCCAAGACCAGCGCCGGTGATCGAAGTGCCGACATTGATCACAAAATTATTGTGAGTGAACGTACCAAGATCAAAATCTTTGTCTGATTCAATCTTTCCTGCCGCTGCACCTACAAACGAATATCCGCTTTGTTTGCCGGTCTTACTATATACGTGCGGAACGCCCCAGCTGACGGAGCCTGTGCCTACCCCTTGTACATTTGCCAGTGGCTGGCCCAATTCGGGGGTTAGCCCTGTCCAGTTTCCGCTTACACTTGAAACATCCAGTGTAGCTGCAATCGCAGATCCGAGTCCTGCAACGCTGATCGTTACTGCGGCGGCAAAGGCGAACACCGAGTTAAACTTACTAATCATCAAAAATCTCCATACACTTTGTTTGTTTGTTTGGGGTTTTTCACCCATGACAACCGTCTACATCTGCTTATTTTGACCCTTGGCCGATGCCGACACGAAGCTGGTCGGGATACTGCTCAACTTTCGTCCGTAGGTCGCAGATGGTGACGCTTACTCGTTATGTGCATAAGGTTAGTGAATTCAGCGTGGGCCCTCAACACCTATGGCAATACTGTGGTGAAGCGTGCCCGAATGCGGCATTGATGCATCAATTCGTCCAAAATCTGACACAATGTTGCCATCATAGGCTGCCGTAGAAAATCGCGCACAACCTTAAAGTGTATAGACAGGCCAGATGATAAGTCTGGCCCGTATTAAAAAACGAATCACATCAAATCGCGCACATCCGTCAGATGCCCGGTAATTGCCGCCGCCGCCGCCATCACGGGGGAAAGCAAATGAGTGCGCCCGCCGCGGCCCTGACGCCCTTCGAAGTTGCGATTTGACGTGGCCGCACAACGTTCTCCGGGGCTTAGCTGGTCGGGGTTCATCGCCAGGCACATTGAACAGCCTGCAAGCCGCCATTCAAACCCCGCGTCGATGAAAATCTGCGCGAGCCCTTCATCTTCGGCCTGCGCGCGCACAAGGCCCGACCCAGGCACGACCATGGCCCGCAGCCCGGCTTTGATTTTCTTGCCCTTAAGAATACCCGCTGCCGCGCGCAGATCTTCAATCCGACCATTGGTGCAAGACCCGATGAACACCGTAACAATCGTGATGTCAGACAGCTTCTGCCCCGGCGTCAGGCCCATATACTCCAACGACCGTTGGACCGCTTCAACTTTGCCCCCCGTGAAATCCGAAGGCGATGGCACTACACCCGTAATGGGCAGAACGTCTTCAGGCGAGGTGCCCCAAGTTACCACGGGTGCAATATCTTCGCCACGCAGCGTTACCACCTTGTCGAAATGCGCCCCTTCGTCAGTGACAAGGGTTTTCCAATAGGCCAGCGCCTGTTCCCAAGCCGCGCCTTTGGGGGCATGTGGCCGACCCATGCAATAGGCAAACGTCACCTCGTCCGGCGCAATCAGCCCCGCCCGCGCGCCGCCTTCAATGGCCATGTTGCACACGGTCATGCGGCCTTCCA
>JACMNW010000161.1 GCA_014378345.1 Pseudorhodobacter sp.
CAGTAATTCCGCAAACGGCCTTAAACCCCAGCGCCTGAAATTCCGCTTGCGCGCCATTGCCAATCAGCGCCATCACCCGCGCGCCCTTTGGTGCCAGCCATTTCGCCGCCATCGCACTTGTCGCCGCTGTGCGCAGCGCCGTCAGGATGGTCATTTCTGACAGCAGCACGGGATAGCCCGTCGCCACATCCGCCAGCAGGCCAAATGCCGACCCAGTCTGCAATCCCGCCTTGGTGTTTGACGGATGGCCGTTGACGTATTTAAAGCCGTAGGTTTCGCCGTCAGAAGTGGGCATAAGTTCAATTACGCCCACATCGGAATGGCTGGCCACACGGGGCGTTTTGTCAAACAGCGGCCAACGGCGAAAATCGGCTTCAATTTCGGCCGCCAAATCCACCAAAACACGTTCAATGCCAAGGTGAAGAACAAGCTTCATCATATTGTCAACGCTGACAAATGGAACCAGATTCAACGCCATATCAAGAGCTCCTGGTTGGGCGATCAAACACCTTCTTACCCATAAGCGAGCCCACCAGATCCACCATCAACTGCGCCGTCTTGCCGCGTTCATCCAAAAACGGGTTCAATTCCACCAGATCAAGGGATGTTACCAAGCCAGATTCGTGCAGCAATTCCATCACCAGATGCGCCTCGCGGAAGGTAATGCCACCAGGTACCGTGGTGCCCACTGCTGGTGCAATGAACGGGTCCAGAAAATCCACATCCAACGAAACGTGCAGCATGCCGCCGTCGGCGCGCACTTTATCCAAAAACTCGCGCAGCGGGGCCACAACACCGCGTTCGTCCAGCAAGCGCATATCGTTGATTGCAATATCATGCTGCAAAAGTGCCGCGTGTTCGGCGGGGTCCACCGACCTGATACCATACAAGCAAATGCGATCCGCACGCAGCGGGGCGGGGAAGGGCGGAAAAGCGTCAAACCCATCCCGCCCGGCAATATAGGCCAAAGGTGTGCCATGCAGATTGCCCGATGTGGTGGTCAGTGGCGTGTGAAAATCCGAATGCGCGTCCAGCCAGATCAAATACAAAGGCCGCCCCTGCCGCGCCGCATAGGCCGCAGCCCCGGCCACAGACCCAAGCGCCAGCGAGTGATCGCCACCCAAAACAATCGGAAAGCCGCCCCCAGATAACGCGTCATCCACACGGTCCATCAATCCTTGCGTCCAGCCTACAGTTTCCGCCAGCGAATGCACCACCGGGTTTGCACAGGTCACATCCGGCAAATCCCCCAGCGCCAGATCGCCCCAATCCTCAACCGAATGCCCCTGATCCCTGATCGCCGCCGCAATTCCCGCCACGCGGTAAGCCGCTGGCCCCATCAGGCAGCCCGCCCGCTTTTGGCCGGTATCAATCGGCGCGCCGATGAGGATGGTTTTTGGCATAACAGTCTTCCCTTCCACATGATCATCTTTTCATCTTGCGGCAATTCATAGCCACACCATTGTCATTTTGTGTAATGTATTGCGCATAACGGTAAAGGCGTAGATCAAGATGGATGATACTGATCATCTTTTGCTGGGAGAACTTCGCCGCGATGGCCGCGCTTCGATGTCTGATCTCGCCGCGAGGCTTTCTCTTTCCCGCGCCACTGTCCGCGCCCGGATGGAACGCCTGACCGACCGCGGC
>JACMNW010000004.1 GCA_014378345.1 Pseudorhodobacter sp.
ATTAGCTTATAGCCGGTACTTCGTGTGACAATCTTTACAGGCGCCGCCAAGGCCGCCCATGCCTGCCTGTACGCCTTCAACTGTTGATGCATCAAGGGCGGCGGAAGCCTTCACAAGCCCGTCAGCCTTGGCAACAAAATCATCCCAGTTTGTCCAGATATCTGGTTTCGCCTCTGATTTGTCATCGGTGCCTTGCGGCTTGAAAGTTACAGCTATCTTTCCTGCTGCGTCCCCAAGGGCGGCTTTTGCAGCTTCTACAGCAGCGGCGTCAAACGGCACTTTACCGCCCGCAAAATCACCAAGGATTTTCGTGTTCATACCCGCAGTGTCCATCAAGGTCTGACGGGCCATTGCATCGGGATCAGTGGATTTCCCCGCAAACGCCATCCCTGCGATCAAGACAACACTTATTGCAATAGCTTTGGTCGCGAATTTCATGTCTGGCTCTCCACCCTGGATAGATAATCTTTCGTATAGGGCTGGCATTGCCGCACAGAGTAAAGTCATTTCAGCGCACCGCTGATCACAGACATGTTATCTGGCAAAAAACCGCGCCAAGCTACCAGCACACCCGCATTTGATGCGCGAAAACTCGGGCCGCCTGCGTTACTTTGGCAAACTGGGGCTATTCGGTAAAACTACTATAGATAAATCAGATACTTAAATTTTGCGCTGCGTAGGTCACGCCACGCCCCGTAACCCGTCCATAACCCGCACCAGCTCCGCTGATATCCCCGGTTCAGATAAGGCGTGTCCGGCCATCGGAACCATCCGAAGCACGCAATTATCCCACCCTTCCGCCAATTTCCAAGCCGATACAGGCGGGCAAATCATATCATATCGCCCTTGAACAATTGCCGCCGGAATATGCTCGATCCGGCTTCTTTCCCGCATAATCCAGCCGTCAGTTTGCAAAAAACCGCCATTGTAAAAGTAATGATTTTCCAACCTTGAGAATGCCCTCGCATATTCGGCGGGGCTTTCCCCAATCGGCCCCTCATTATAAACCGAAGCCAGCGCATTTTCCCAGTTAGCCCAAGTACGGCCGAACCGGGTTTCCTCCATCAGGTTGCCGGAAAACAGTCGCCGATTGTAGGCCGCGATCAAATTTTTCCGCTCCCCCACCGGGATCTGATTTTCGAACCGCGCCCACAATTCGGGAAAGAACGCCCCCGCTCCGCCCCCGTAAAACCAATCAAGTTCCGCCTTGGTCATCAAAAACACGCCGCGCAAAACCAGCTGGGAAACCCGGTCAGAATGCGAAATCGCGTAAACCAAAGCCAGCGTCGCACCCCAGCTGCCGCCAAAAACGATGAACCGATCTATTCCCAAAACCACACGGATCGCCTCGATATCCTGCACCAGATGCCAGGTCGTGTTTTCTTCAATGCTGGCATGGGGCCGTGATCGCCCGCAGCCGCGCTGATCAAACAAAATCACGCGGTAAACATCGGGGTCAAAATACCGCCGCATCGCCGGGCTGCACCCACCCCCCGGCCCGCCGTGCAAAACGATCACCGGAATACCCATCGGATTGCCGCATTGCTCAACATAAATCCGGTGCCCGCCGCCAACTTCCATCACGCGCTGATCGAACGGGTCGATCGGCGGATATAAAAATTCTACTGCGCGCTTTTGGCCTGATCTCTGATCCATCTTTTCCTATATAGTCCTACAAAGGCGGCCCGGCTATGGCCGATACGAAAGGATACCACCATGACGCCTTCGTCAACTGTCGATCCTGCCGAAGTGGCCAAGTTTGAGGCCATGGCCGCAGAATGGTGGAACCCGAATGGCAAGTTCAAGCCGCTGCATCTGATGAATCCCTGCCGACTGGATTACATCACGTCGCAGATCGCGTCAGAATTTGACCGAGATTTGACTGCACCCCTGCCATTTGCAGGCCTGCGGATTTTGGATATCGGCTGTGGCGGTGGGTTGCTTTCCGAACCCATGGCGCGGCTGGGGGCAGAAGTGGTGGGGGCAGATCCGGCGACGCGGAACATCCCCGTGGCGCAGCTGCATGCCGAACAATCGGGGCTGACCATCGACTACCGCCTGACCACTGCCGAAGAGCTAGCTGCGGCGGGGGAGCAATTTGATGTGGTGTTGAATATGGAGGTGGTTGAGCATGTGCCTGATCCGCAATCGTATCTTACCGCCTGTCAGACCTTGCTGAAACCCGGTGGTTTGATGATTTGTTCCACCTTGAACCGGAACGCTAAAAGCTTTGGCATGGCAATTATCGGGGCCGAATGGGTGATGCGTTGGTTACCAAAGGGCACACATGATTGGAAGAAGTTCATCACCCCGGATGAATTGGCGGGGTTTATTCGCCAGGCGGGGCTGGACCAAGTGGACCGCAAGGGGATGGTGTTCAATCCGGTTGCGTGGTCGTGGAGCCTGTCTTCGCGTGATTTGTCGGTGAATTATGTCACGGCAAGTGTGAAGCGGTAGTCAGATATCCTTCATCAAGCGTAATGCATCATAGATGGCGGCATGGGTGTTGCGCGCCTCGACCGCGTCGCCAATGCGGAACAGCTGGAACCCTTCTGGCCCGCCGATTACAGTTTGCGGGCGGCCATTGATCAAGGCGTCATAATCCACCGCGCCAAGGTTTGACGAGAGCGGCTTCAAATCGAAATAAATCTGGGCCAACGGCTGCGTGCCGTGATTGACGACCACTTGATCAAAGTGCCGCACTTTCGCCAATTCCATATAATCGCTGCCGATTGTGGCGCGCAGCAAGTTGCCATCGCGGGTAACCGCGCGCAGGCGGTAGGTTACCGTGAAGGTTACATTTTTATCTTGCAAAGCGCGCATATAGGGAACCAGATTCATCGCCATGACATCGGGCGCAAAGCTGCGATCCGGGGTCATAATCTCAACCTGCGCACCCGCTTCAGCCAAAAGCTGGGCGGCTTGCAGCGCGGCGTGATCGCCTGCGTCGTCATACAGCAAGACGTTCGATCCGGGTTTTACATCGCCGGACAAAATGTCCCAAGCCGATACGACAAGATCATTTCCAGTCTCTAACATAGCGGAATCAGGCATATCCCCTGTGGCGATGATCACCACATCGGGGGTAAGCGCGGTTACATCGGTAGCCTCAGCATAGGTGTTAAAGTGAAACTCCACCCCGCGGGCCGCACATTGCGCCATCCGCCAGTCAATGATGCCAATCATTTCGCGCCGTCGCGGGGATTGTGCGGTTAGGCGAATTTGCCCGCCGGGACTGGCTGCGGCTTCAAACACAGACACGGAATGCCCCCGCAGGGCAGCAACTCGCGCAGCCTCTAACCCTGCCGGCCCAGCGCCGATGATCACCACTTTTTTAGACACTAATGCCGCGAAAATATCATGCGGCATATTTTCTTCGCGCCCTGTTGCTGGGTTGTGGATGCACAAAGCCATGCCGCCTTGATAGATGCGGTCAAGGCAATAGGTGGCACCTACACAGGGGCGAATATCCTCTTCGCGCCCTTCGATAATTTTGCGCACGATATGCGGATCGGCCATATGGGCGCGCGTCATGCCGACCATATCCAGCTGCCCGGTCGCAATGGCGTGCCGCGCGGTTGCCACATCGGGAATGCGGGCCGCGTGAAAGGTGGGCAGCCCAACCTCGGCACGAATACGGCCTGCAAAATCCAGATGCGGGGCGGATTTCATGCCTTGTATCGGAATCACATCCGTCATCGCAGGGTCGGTAAAGATGCGCCCTTTGATGATGTTCAGAAAATCAACAAGGCCGGAATCACGGAATAACTTGCCGATGGCGATGCCTTCAACGACACTAATCCCGCCTTTTGTCGCCTCATCCGCCGTGTAACGCACGCCAAGCAGGAATTGCGCACCCACCCGTTTGCGGCAAGCTGCCAGCACATCCATTGCGAAACGTGCGCGATTCTCAAGGCTACCGCCGTAGGGGGCGGCAAGCGTATTGGTCAGCGGCGACATGAACTGATCCATCAAATGTCCGTAACATTCAAATTCCACACCGTCCAAACCTGCGGCCTGCATCCGTTCCGCCGCATCGGCGTAATCGTCGATGATGCGGGCGATATCCCAATCTTCAATCACCTTCGGAAATGCCCGGTGTGCAGGTTCCCGCGCCGGGCCAGCCGCCACCACGGGCAACCAATCGCCCTTGTCCCACCGGGTGCGGCGGCCAAGGTGTGTCAGCTGAATCATCACTGCAGCGCCATGTTCGTGGCAATCATCGGCCAAGCGTTTCATCCAGCCGACCACCTCATCTTTATAGGCGAGGATATTATTGAAAACGGGCGGGCTATCGCGGGAAACGGTTGCTGATCCGGCGGTCATAGTCAGCGCGACCCCAGCCTTAGCGCGTTCCAGATGGTAAAGTCGGTAGCGATCTTTCGGCATGCCATCTTCGGGATAGGCGGGTTCGTGGCTGGTGGTCATGATCCGGTTTTTCAGCGTCAAGTGCTTAAGCTGGTAGGGCTGCAAAAGCGGATCGGTTGACATGGCTTATCCCCGTTGGGTGGCTTTGGCTCAGGTTAGGATTTGGTGGCTGAAAATACCTGCTGAAAACCGACTATTTGGTGCAAGAATTGATCAGCCTTCAGACCAACCGCCCCAAAAGCAACAAAAGCGTTGCGCGTTCAGATTGCGAAAGTGGGCCAAGCGTTTGTGACGATACATCGATTGCAGCCTCCCTTGTGGTGGTAAACAGCGCTTGGCCTTGATCCGTCAAGGCAACCGTCAAATGTCGCCGATCCGACGGATCAGGGGCAGTTGTCATCAATCCCTGTTTTGCCTATGCGGCTTTGGGTGGTCGTGCGATGGGTGTTTTGGCAGCTTTAGAAACTGTATGAATGCCTTTAACCGATGTTGATTTTATCGTGCATGGCACAACGAGGACGACAAATGCGGTCTGGGAACGGAAACTTTGCCGGACCGGATTGATACAACGGCAGGCTTTCGCGATGTGCGGGAGCTGGCACGGCGAACGCGACTGAATGCCTATGGCATAACGGGGCATTTAACCCCGATTTTCCCCCCGCGATTTGCCTCTGGACGTGCCGGAACGGATGGGTGCGCGCAGGCGTGTGATCATACCCTTGGATGAAGGCGCGGTCGGGTATGCTGTGGCCCAACTTGCCGCGCGGCAGAGGCGGAGAAGCTGTTTAGAAAGGGTCAGAATGAAGCCGCCCGTAGCGATGGCCCCGGCGACGGCCTGGGTCCCGGCTATGCACGCAAACCATCGGGGCCCCGGCCTTCGCCGGGGCGATTAAGTTCGCAGTTTATTCTGCAACATGAAGCGTAGTGGGCTTTGACCTTCTGGTTTCAAACCTCGCTTCAAGCCCGTTTATACGGTCTTCCAGCAGCAGTACATCAGCACGGCCCGTAGCGATGCGTTCTGCCAGAACGGCAGCCTCTGGTGCTTCAGGCTCTGTCTCTTTCTTGCCGACAAATCGGCCAAATGCCCAAGCCAGCACGCGCGATATGTCATCCATGATCAGGAAGAACGACGGCACGATGACAAGGCTAAGCACGGTGGACACGATGATACCGCCGATCACCGCGATGGCCATTGGCGCACGGAACGACCCGCCTTCGCCCGCGCCCATGGCGGATGGCAACATGCCCGCCGACATGGCAATGGACGTCATTACGATGGGGCGCGCGCGTTTATGGCCAGCCTCAACGATCGCCTCTAGTCGGCCCATGCCTTGACGCATCATCTCAATCGCAAAGTCGATCAACAGGATCGCGTTTTTGGTGACGATACCCATCAGCATCAAGATGCCGATCAACACGGGCATGGACACCGCATTTCCAGTGATGATCAGCGCAGCAGCCACGCCGCCAATTGCGAGCGGCAGCGAGAACAGAATGGTGAACGGCTGAATCACCGATTTGAACAACAGGATCAACACGGTCAGTACAAGCATCAGGCCCATGATCATGGCGTTGCCGAAACTGGTGTTCAATTCAGCCTGAATTTCGGCATCGCCAGCCTCGGCTACCCGCACAGACGCAGGCAATTGCACAGAATCGGTGATTTCCTTGAAGCGTGCTGTGGCAGTGCCCAAGGCCACACCGACGGGCAAGTTGGCCCCGATGGTAGCGCGGCGTTCGCGGTTCAAGCGGTCAACCGTGCTGGGCCCTTCGGCAATGGTGATTTCGGCCACCGCGCCTAGCGGCACTGTGGCCCCGGTGGCAGTGGTGATTTTCAGGGCGGCAATACGGCCAAGATCGGCGCGGGCATCATCATTCAGGCGCACACGAATAGGGATTTGGCGACCATCAATCGACAGTTTCGCAAGTGCTGCGTCGATATCGCCGATGGTGGCAACACGCACAACAGAGGCAATTTGCTGGGCGGTGATGCCAAGACGTGCGGCCTCTTCCACGCGGGGTTTGATCTGCACCTCGGGGCGCGGCAGCGCGCCAGTCGCCGCCACACCCGCAAGCAGTGGGTCACCGCGCAGTGCGGTTTCCAAAAGGCCCACGGCAGTGTTCAGATCCGCTTCGTTTGCCGACAGGATCGAGAAGGAGATATCCCGCTCACCCCGGTCATTCAGTTTGAAGGCGCGCACATCTGGGATGTCGGCCAGCAGGGCGAAAATGTTCGCTTCGACCTGATTTTGCGGGATGTCACGGCCTTTGTTCGGCACGACAGGCAGGTAAGGGCCGATCAGAGGTATTTTTTGGCCAAGTAAGCTGAATTTATGGATCAGCGAATGGTCTAGCTTGCCCAGCAGCACGGTCACACTGGCGCGGCGAATATCGCGTTCTCCGGTGGGGGAAGACCCGCCGAGCACGAAGACGTTTTCGACGCCTTCAAGACCCTTGATCTTGGCGACCATGGCTTTGGTGGTGGTATCGGTATCGGCGAGGGTTGATCCGGGGGGGAGTTCGACGGAAATCGCGATGCGACTAACGTCTTCCGGCGGGATGAAGCTGCCGGGGATTTGGATCATGAAATAGATCGAGACGATCAGCACGCCGATGGCAGCAAGCAAGGTCAGGTAGTATTTGCCCAGCTTCATGCCGAAGGGCAGCCGGATGGTTTTGGTGCTGGATTTCACGAAACGCAGGTAGTTGCGCATGATGAAGCCATCTTTTTGGTCCTCCTCATGGGCGTCTTTGTCGCGCATCAGATACGCCGCCATCATGGGGGTGATCAGGCGGGCGACCAACAGGCTGAACAGCACGGCGATGGCGACCGTCAGGCCGAATTGGCGGAAATACTGGCCGGGGATGCCGGGCATGAAAGACACGGGCACAAACACCGCGACGATGGTAAAGGTGGTGGCAATAACGGCAAGGCCGATTTCATCGGCAGCCTCAATCGACGCGCGGTAGGGGGTTTTGCCCATTCGAATGTGTCGGGCGATATTTTCTATCTCGACTATCGCGTCATCGACAAGGATGCCGGTGGCCAGCGTAATGGCAAGAAAACTGATCAGGTTAAGTGAAAAACCGAGGAGATCCATGATCCAGAAAGTTGGTACGGCTGACAGCGGCAAGGCGACTGCGGCGATCAAGGTTGCGCGCCAGTTTTTCAGGAACGCAAGCACCACAAGAACCGCAAGGATCGCGCCTTCGACGAGGGTGGTAAGGGCGGCTTCGTAGTTGCCATAGGTGTAGAAGACCGTGTCGTCGATCGGGGTAATCAGCACTTCAGGATATTTTGTGTGGATGGTCGCAAGCGATTCGTTGACCACTTTGGCAACCGAAACCTCTGACGACCCCTTGGCGCGGAAGATTGCCATGGTGACAACCTGTTCACCATTGAAGCGAGAGAACGACCGGAGTTCTTCGAATGTATCCAACACTTTGCCAAGGTCAGCCAGCCGCACATGGCGACCGGATGGCAAGCCAATGGTAGTGCTGGCGAGGCCCTGAACAGTGGAAGCATCACCCAACGTGCGGATGGCCTGTTCGCCCGTACCAATTTCACTTCGGCCAGCACCTTGGTTGGTGTTTGTGGCGCTTAGCTGGTTGCTGACCGCCTGCGCGGTGATACCGAAACTATCAAGTCGGACCGGATCAAGTTCGACCCGAATTTCGCGGTCTGCGCCGCCGTAACGGTCTACCCGGCCAACGCCGGGACGGCCCTGCAAACTGCGAGTGATTTTATCATCAACAAACCATGACAGCTCTTCGATCGACATATTGGGGGACGATACGGCGAAGTTCATAATCGCCTGACCCTCGACGTCGATGCGCGTTACAATCGGCGCTTCGATATCGCCGGGCAGATTGCCGCGAATTTGGTCAACTGCGTCTTTGGTGTCTTGCACGGCTTTGTCCGTGGGCACTTCCATAACAAATTCGGCAGCGGTTGTTGAAACGCCGTCAGTCACTGTGGAGATGACGTTTTTCACGCCGTTTATGCCCGCAAGCGCGTCTTCAATTTTCTTGGTAACCTGCGCCTCAAGTTCCGCAGGCGCTGCCCCGGATTGCGCAACGGTGACCGCTACAACAGGCACGTCAATATTCGGAAACCGCGTGATCGGCATCCGATCGAAGGATTGCCATCCAAGCACCATAAGCATCACAAATGCCAATATAGGCGCTATTGGATTGCGGATCGACCAAGCTGAGAAGTTCATCGAA
>JACMNW010000162.1 GCA_014378345.1 Pseudorhodobacter sp.
CAACCCCAGCTTCGCCTCTCCGACCCTGCCGTCCAGACTGAGGCCTCCCTCGGGGAAAATCGCTTGGCTCATTCCCTCAGCGGTCGTCATCTGCACATAGCGCGCCAGCACGCGCCGATACAAAGTGTTGCCTGAACTTCGCCGGATGAAATAGGCGCCCATCGCCCGGATGAAGTAGGAAAAAGGCCAAACCCGCGCCCATTCCCCCACCGCATAAGAAATCGCCGACCTATTCGCGACCAGCCACGTGACCAGCACGTAATCCATGTTGCTGCGGTGGTTCATCACGAAAATCACCGTGGCCTTGCGGTCAATAGTGCTCAGCGCCGCATCCACCCGGCCAATCCGCACCCGGTACAACGACCGGCTCAACCGCCGCGCCGCCCGTATCGCAAAACCAAAATACGCCGTCGCCGAAAATGCCGGCACAATTTCCCGCGCATAGCGCCGCGCCTCTTCAAACGCCACCGATCCCGGCACGCCCGCCTCAAGCGCATGCTCCGACACCGCCTCCAGCACCTGTCGGTCATACAGCAACCGCACAATCATGTCTTGCCTGCGCGCCAGCTTGAACGGCTCTATCGGCCGGTCCAACCGCGTGTTGATCCGCGCCACCGCCCGCTCCGCCCATTTGCGGAAAAACCAGCGCACCGATGGGAACAGGAAATGCGACGCAAAGGTCACGGCGGAAAACCCAACCAACAAAATCAAAAGCCAAAGAGGCATTTCTACAATTCGAAGCATGGTTCAACCCTACCCCATCCCACCGGCCCCGCAATCACCTTTCATTTTGGCCCAAATATCCCGGGGGTTTGGGGGCAGCGCCCCCATCAGCGTTTCACCCCTCAAAATATGGCGATTGCTGCAATGCGGCGTTTGACATTGGTTTAAAATGTCGCCTATCTGGCACTCAGCGCAACAATATTGCTACCCCCACTCGTGAGGCTTGATATGACCGCAAAAGACGCGCCTTGGCTGTTTCGCACCTATGCGGGCCATTCCACCGCATCGGCCTCAAACACGCTCTACAAATCCAACCTTGCCAAGGGGCAAACCGGCCTGTCGGTCGCCTTCGATCTGCCCACCCAAACCGGCTACGACAGTGACCACGAACTGGCACGCGGCGAGGTCGGCAAAGTCGGCGTTCCCATCTCGCACCTGGGCGATATGCGCGCTTTGTTCAAAGACATCCCGCTGGACCAGATGAACACCTCGATGACCATCAACGCCACAGCCCCTTGGCTGCTGGCGCTGTACATCGCCGTCGCCGAAGAACAGGGCGCAGACACAACCGCCCTGCAAGGCACCGTCCAGAACGATATCATCAAGGAATACCTGTCGCGCGGTACCTATATCTGCCCGCCAAAGCCCTCCTTAAGGATGATCACAGATATTGCGGCCTATACCCAAACCCACCTGCCCAAATGGAACCCGATGAACGTGTGTTCCTATCACCTGCAAGAAGCCGGGGCGACGCCGGAACAAGAACTCGCCTTTGCGCTGGCCACCGCCTGCGCCGTACTGGACGATCTGAAAACCAAAGTTGCGCCCGCAGATTTCCCCAACATGGTTGGCCGCATTTCCTTCTTCGTCAACGCAGGCATCCGCTTTGTGACAGAGCTGTGCAAAATGCGCGCCTTCGTCGATCTGTGGGATGAGCTGTGCGAACACCGCTACGGCATCACCGATGCGAAATACCGCCGCTTTCGCTACGGCGTGCAGGTCAACTCCCTCGGCCTCACCGAACAGCAACCCGAAAACAACGTCTACCGCATCCTGATCGAAATGCTGGCCGTCACCCTATCGAAAAATGCCCGCGCCCGCGCCGTACAGCTTCCAGCCTGGAATGAGGCTTTGGGCCTGCCCCGACCATGGGATCAGCAATGGTCGCTCAGGATGCAACAAATCCTCGCCTATGAAACGGATCTCTTGGAATATGACGACCTGTTCGATGGCAACCCGGCAATAGACAGAAAAGTCACCGCCCTCAAAGACGGCGCACGGGCAGAACTGGCCCAGATAGACGCTATGGGCGGTGCCGTTGCCTGTATCGAATACATGAAAGGCCGCTTGGTCGAGGCAAACGCCGACCGCATCGCAAAAATCGAATCAAAAGAAACCACCGTCGTCGGCGTCAACCGCTGGTTAGAGACGACCCCCTCCCCCCTCACCGCTGGCGACGGCTCCGTCATGGCGTCAGACCCAAAAGCCGAGGCCGACCAAATCGCCCGCCTCACCGGATGGCGCGCCACCCGCGATAGCGCGAAAGTCCAATCCGCCCTCAAATCCCTGCGCCAAGCCTGCGCCACAGATACCAACATCATGCCTGCCAGCATCGCTGCTGCAAAAGCCGGGGCCACCACCGGCGAATGGGGGGCCACCATCCGCGCCGCCTTTGGCGAATACCGCGCCCCCACCGGCGTTTCGCGCAACCCGTCCAACCGCACCGAGGGGTTGCAGCCAATCCGTGACGCCGTGCAAGCCGTCTCCGCCAAACTTGGCCGCCCGCTCAAATTCCTGATGGGCAAACCCGGCCTTGATGGCCATTCCAATGGGGCTGAACAAATCACCGCCCGCGCCCGCGATTGCGGCATGGACATCGCCTACAACGGCATCCGCCTGACACCTGCCGAAATCGTCGCCGCAGCACTGGAAGAACAAGCCCATGTCGTCGGCCTGTCGATCTTGTCCGGCAGCCACATCCCCCTGATTGCCGAAGTGATGGCCGGCATGCGCGCCGCGGGCCTGTCGCATGTGCCCCTGATCGTCGGAGGCATCATTCCAGAACACGATGCGACCGCCCTGCGCGCCTCAGGCGTCGCCGCCGTCTACACACCCAAGGATTTTGAGCTGAACAAGATCATGATGGATATTGTGGAACTGGTAGACGCCAAACAGGCCGCCGCCTAACACTACCGACTTCTTTTTCGCACAAATACTCATCTTTCTTTACTCGCCCTGCGCGCGCAATTAACCACTGGAAACTGCACGCGTCGTATGCACAGATAAAGCACAGCAAAGGCACGCATTGCATATGCCGAAAAATCAACAATTCCAGACAGTTAACCCCGTTCTTCCGGTAAAATATAAAAAGGCCCTATCATGACATTCCACATCGGCGCAAAACCCGGCGACATTGCCGAAACCGTCCTGCTGCCGGGCGACCCCTACCGCGCCCGTTGGGCGGCGGAAACCTACCTCGAAAACCCGGTTCTGGTGAACGAAGTGCGCGGCATGCTGGGTTATACCGGCACATGGCGGGGCCACCGCGTCACCATCCACGGCTCTGGCATGGGCATGCCGTCCATGTCGATCTATGCCACGGAATTGATGAAAGATTACGGCGCGCAAACCCTGATCCGCATCGGATCGGCAGGCGCGCTGCAGCATCACGTCAAGGTGCGCGATGTGGTCATCGCCCAAACCGCAAGCACCAACGGCAGCCCGTCCCGGTCTATTTTCCGCGAGATGAACTTCGCCCCTTGCGCCGATTTCGGCTTGTTATCAGCGGCTTACACAGCCGCCCAAACCACGGGCGTGCCGGTACATGTCGGCGGCATCTATTCGTCGGACACCTTCTACGACGAACGCCAGGACCTGTCCGACCAACTCCAACGCCACGGCACCCTCTGTGTGGAAATGGAAGCGGCTGAACTTTACACCCTCGCCGCCCGCTACCAGCGCCGGGCCTTAGCGGTCCTCACCATATCCGACCACATCCTTACCCACGAAGCTCTGCCCGCAGACCAACGCGAACGCAGCTTTGGCGCCATGGTCGAAGTCGCCCTGCACGCCACATTTGCCTGAAGCCCCTTGACCCAAGCGATTCGCGGGCGTCTATTGGCTTCCCCATCAAAAGGAGGCCGCCATGAAACAACGCCAACTCGGGCCAAACGGCCCCATGGTATCGGCGATAGGCCTTGGTTGCCTCAGCTTCGGTGGCATATTCGGCGACACCACAGATGACACCAGCCTGCGCTGCCTCGATGCCGCGTGGGAGGCCGGAATTACCTTCTATGATACCGCCAATATCTATGGCTTGGGCCGATCAGAAACCGTTCTGGGCCAATGGCTTAGGACGCGCCGCCACCCGGCTGTCATCGCCACGAAAGCCGGTTTTGTTTCAGTCCCACACCACCGCATCGATAATTCAGAACGCCATCTGCGGGCTGAACTCGACGCCTCGCTGCGTCGCTTGGGCACGGATCACATCGCTCTGTTCTACATCCACCGTCACGACCAAAGCATGCCCATTGAAGACGTTGCAGGCACCCTGGCATGCCTGATTGATGAGGGTAAAATCGGCGGCTACGGCATGTCCGAAATTTCCCCCGGCACCCTGCGCCGCGCCCACGCCGTGCACCCTGTTCGTGCCATTCAAAACGAATATTCGTTATGGACGCGGCAACCCGAACTGGGTCTTATTCAGGCCTGCGCCGAACTGGGCACCGCCTTTGTGCCATTCTCGCCGCTTGCGCGCGGGGCTTTGGGCCGGGACATCATAAATCCCGAAACTCTGCCCGAAGCTGAATTTCGCCGCAAAATCCCGCGTTTTCATGGGGTTGACTGGCAGATGAACAAATCGAAAATCGAGGATTTTCGCGCCTATGCCCATCATCACGGACTTACTCCACCCGCCCTTGCCCTTGCGTGGGTGCTGGATCAAGGCCCCCATATTTTGCCAATTCCCGGCACAAGATCGGCGGATCATCTGGCCGATTGGGTGGCAGCTTCAGACATTACGCTTACCGCCGAAGACCGCACCGAAATCGCGCGCATCCTGCCCATCGGCTGGGCTTACGGTGATCGCTACAACGATGATCAGGCAGGCACCGTGGAACGGTACTGCTAGCGCCCGTGGCTTTGGTCATAGCCATTTGGACAGGGGCTGACCCATCCAATTGGGGCCGACTTCGGTTGAAAAACCTCGACCAGCAGCGGATAGCAGGCCGCTTGATCCGACGAATGCTCCGTCGAGCAATCCCCACCGGGGCAAGCCGATAATGCGCCCGAAAGGTCGATTTCCGCAAAGAATTCAAGGTAATCACCCGGCCGTACCGGGCTTTGCTTCATGAAATACTGCCCCGTGTCGCGGGTAAATCCGGTACACATAAACACGTTCAGTACGTCATGGACATGCATTTCTGCCTCGTGCAGTGGTAACCCGGTCGCATCGGCCAACGCCCTTGTCAGGTTGGAATGGCAACAATGATGATACTGCCCGCCGTGTGATAAGAGGTTGTGCGTGTAAGGGTCGCACCGCGTGCCGATCACATCATGCACAGACCCGCCAAAGCCATCAAACCCGTACCAATCAAGGCTGTCGTCCGTAATCGTCGCGATGGGCCGAAGCGACGGAAAATTGCTCCACATCCTATCGCCCGTGGACAGATGCGTGCCATGCAAAGCACGGGTTTTACCCGAGAAAAACCGCTCACCTAAATCGCCCGCATTCCACAGGTTCAGATCACCCACTTGCGGGCCGTCTACTGAGGTAATGCGGAAAAACTGACCCGCCGGCACCTTAAAACACCTCGCCTCACGCGGCGGCACCAATACCTCAGCGGTCTTTTCCCAGCCGATCCGAGCAAAACGATATACCGCCAGATCCAGCGCAGGCAAACCTTCCACCGGGTAGCAGATCACAGGGGCAATCGCCAATCGATTGGCCGCATCAGACGGGGCGGCATGGTGGGGATGTTCAAGTTTCATGGCTGCTTAACCTCCGGGAGCCTTCGGCGAGGATACTTAGGCCAAAATGAAATATGCCGTCAAATCACCCGTTCCACCATCTGCTTCTTGATCTCGGCAATCGCCTTTGCCGGGTTCAACCCCTTGGGGCAGGTCTTGGCGCAGTTCATGATGGTGTGGCAGCGGTACAGCTTGAACGGGTCTTCCAGATTGTCCAACCGCTCCCCCGTTGCCTCATCCCGCGAATCCACGATCCAGCGATAGGCATGCAGCAAAGCCGCTGGCCCAAGGTATTTATCTGAATTCCACCAATAGCTTGGGCAAGATGTGGAACAACAAGCGCACATCACGCATTCATAAAGCCCATCCAGCTTTTCACGATCTTCAATGCTTTGCCGCCATTCCTTGGCCGGCCGATTGGTCTTCGTCTCCAGCCATGGCATGATCGAGGCGTGTTGCGCGTAGAAATGGGTAAGGTCCGGGATCAGATCTTTCACCACCGCCATATGCGGCAGCGGATAAATCTTCACGTCGCCCTTTACCTCGTCCAGCCCGTAAATACAGGCCAGCGTGTTGATGCCGTCGATATTCATCGCACAAGACCCGCAGATGCCTTCCCGGCAGGACCGACGGAACGTCAAGGTCGGGTCAATGTCGGATTTAATCTTGATCAGCGCGTCCAGCACCATCGGGCCGCATTTATCCATATCGACAAAATAGGTATCGACCTGCGGATTTTTACCGTCTTCCTGGTTCCAGCGATACACTTGGAATTTGCGGACATTGGCACCATCCGGCTTTGGCCAGGTTTTACCTACGCGGATTTTTGAATTCTTCGGAAGAGTGAACTGAACCATGGATCAAGATTTCCAATCGGGGCGGGAATAAAGCGGTTGTGACGGCGGCAGGCCGGATTTTTGGTAAACGCATTGGTCGTATACCGCTGCTGGATCACGGCCTTGTAAGTAGTCAGTTGAAACCTGCAGATCAAGAAGACCGCTGGTCTTACCGTTGGAATTGACACCAACCCCCACTGTCCCGCGTGGTTGCTGGGCCAAGCGGGCACGTTCAAAGCAGGCGCGTTCAGCCTGTGGAAGGGAAACCGGGCCACAAGACGCCAACAACAGCATCAAAACGACAGATCGTTTCACGCCATCATCCTTTCAAAGGCGGCACGCCGCGCGCAGCAAAACAAGATTGCGCCCCGGGCCGCAGTGCCAATTCACGGATGCGGGCTTTGGTGGAGGTGCCAGCCTCTGCCCCCACATCGCGGGCCAGCGCGTCAACCTCGGCGGGTGAGGCCGCGTCAAGGATGCATCCCGTCGCCTGCTGGGCCACGCCTGCTGGCATGTCGATATTGACCACCGGCTGCACCACTGTTTCCGCGGCACGTCGGGAAACTTTGTTGGCAAGGTCGGCAGGGGAACAGGCCATTAGTCCTACCATGATCAGGCTAAACGCAATCCGTGTCATACTCGGCTCCAGTTTATAGCTACATGAAGGATAGCGCGGCCAATGCCCGCCCGCCCTTCACAACTTCTGACAGTCCGGTAACGCGCCACAGATGCCATCAATACACCCGCTCTTTGGGAGCGATCTTTTTAAGGTCAATTCCGCCTTCGGCCTGGCTTGTCAGCGGTTCCAGATTCACCGGCCGTGATGACATTTTCACCTTTGCGCCGTCCACATAAGCCAACGAATGCACCCGCCAGTTCACATCATCACGGGCCGGATAATCTTCATGCGCATGGGCGCCGCGGCTTTCTTTGCGGGCTTCTGCCGCCACGATTGTTGCCATGGCGTTGGGCATCAGGTTGCCCAGTTCCAGCGTTTCCATCAGATCGCTGTTCCATACCATAGACCGGTCTGTCACCGAAATATCGGCCATCTTGCCTGCAATTTCGGTCATCTTGGCCACGCCATCGGCAAGCGTTTTGTCGGTGCGGAACACTGCCGCATCGGCCTGCATGGTTTTTTGCATCTCAAGGCGCAACTCAGCTGTCGGCACCGCGCCTTTTGCATGGCGAGTGGCATCAAAACGGTCAAGCGCGCGGTCAACCTCCACCGTATTCACCGGCGCAAACCGCGCCTTTGGATCGACAATTTCCCCGGCCCGAATGGCTGCAGCCCGGCCAAACACCACGAGGTCGATCAAGCTGTTAGACCCCAATCGATTGGCCCCGTGAACGGATGCACAACCCGCCTCGCCCACCGCCATAAGGCCGGGGAAGATAGCATTCGGGTTTTGCGGCGTGGGCAACAACACCTCACCAAAGTAATTCGTAGGAATGCCGCCCATGTTGTAATGCACTGTCGGGATCACCGGGATCGGCTCTTTCAGCAGGTCTACCCCTGCAAAAATCCGGGCGCTTTCAGTAATCCCCGGCAGGCGCAGTTCCAGCGTTTCCTTCGGCAAATGGTTCAGGTTCAGGTGGATATGGTCCTTGTTCGGCCCCACCCCCCGGCCTTCGCGAATTTCCAGCGTCATGCAGCGCGACACCACATCCCGCGACGCCAGATCCTTGTAGGTCGGCGCATAGCGTTCCATGAACCGCTCACCGTTAGAGTTGGTCAGATAGCCACCCTCGCCCCGCGCGCCCTCGGTAATCAGGCAGCCTGACCCATAGATGCCCGTCGGATGGAACTGCACAAACTCCATATCCTGCAACGGCAGACCCGCCCGGGCCACCATGCCACCGCCATCGCCGGTACAAGTATGGGCGCTTGTCGCGCTGAAATACGCCCGCCCGTAACCGCCCGTCGCCAGCACCGTCATCTTGGCGTTGAACACATGGATCGTACCGTCGTCCAGCTTCCACGCCACCACGCCAGTGCAGCGTCCATCGGTCATGATCAGGTCGATGGCAAAGTATTCGATAAAGAACTCGGCATTGTTTTTCAGCGACTGCCCGTACAGCGTGTGAAGGATCGCGTGACCGGTCCGGTCCGCCGCCGCACAAGTGCGTTGTACCGGCGGCCCCCCGCCGTATTCGGTGGTGTGGCCGCCGAACGGGCGCTGATAGATCGTCCCCTCCTCGGTGCGGCTGAAGGGCACGCCGTAATGCTCCAGCTCGTACACCGCCTTGGGCGCCTCGCGCACCAGGTACTCCATCGCGTCCATGTCGCCCAGCCAGTCCGACCCCTTGACGGTGTCGTACATGTGCCATTGCCAGCTGTCCGGTCCCATATTCCCCAGCGAAGCGGCAATCCCGC
>JACMNW010000163.1 GCA_014378345.1 Pseudorhodobacter sp.
CGGATACATAATCATGACGCATCTGCGAACTCTCCCAACTTAAGTTTTTATTTGAAGCGCACAAAATTAAAACAGTCAATACAAATGTTTTATGAAAATTGTAACAATTGGCGCAAGCTAAAAATAGTTTTACGAAATAATTGCAAAAAATGCCGGACAGAATATTTTGGTTGCACGAAGAAACCTAATCATAGTAGATTCATTTTATACTTTTGTGCAATGGGGTGGCCAAGAAGGCAGTTATTCGGAATGCGTTCAAACGAACGGGCATTTACAGACGCCGCAGACCCTGCACTATGACAAATTGACCCTTTTTGGCGCTTATGGCCTGCGACGTCGTGACTACGCTGATGCCCTGCACATGATCGCCGACCGCCGGATCGAGGTTGCCAGCATGGTCACCCACCGGTTCGGGCCATCTGGTGCATCCGTTGGAATGCGTGGTTCCTGTGCGGTTCTTTTTTGGCGGGATCATCGGGTCCGTCGCACGGTATTGTTCAGCGGTTCTGTGGCGTGTGGTCTTTGCCGCGATCCGACGGCAAGGATATTGGCGCGGTGATCAGTGATCATTCCATGGTCATGCTGACCTTGCCGGAAACGACAATTCCCGTTTTGTGCCTGATCGGCGGCAAATGGACAACGCTTCGCGGCTTTTCAGAACAGGCAGCAAATCAGGTTCTGTGCCACCTTGGCGTACCCGCAAGGTTTCAACGGCAGGTCTGCCAATTGGCGGCGGTTTGGAAATGCCACGCACGGCGCAAGGGCGAAACGCTTTGGCCGCCGATCTGGCAGCGCACTTACATCTGACACAGGCGCGCGTGGCGATTCTGCTGTCGCGGTACGGAACCCGCGTGCGCGGCTATCTGGCCAGTCTTAAAGGTGATGCGGAAATTCCGTTCCGAAGTTGCCCGGAATATTCTGTTCAGGAAATCCGTCACATCTGCCAGACCGAGCGTGCAATGGCCGTGAATAACATCCTGCGGCGACGCACACTTATTACATTGACCGGGCAGGACAGCGCCGATGTGCGCGATCAGGTAAATTCGATGCTTGTTGCGGCTCAAACAGGGCTTGCCTTGTCTTGACAGGGCGCCGCGAAAAAATCACGGGCATGGAACAGCGTAGCATTTTTGACGCAAAGGGGCAGCGCTCGATGTGTGGGCCGGCCCGCGTACTGACAACCTACGTCATCATGGCAAAATTAAGCTTTTGTCAACATTTTGGACGACGATATAGCACATCAATATGATCTGCATGGAAAGTGTGCCGAGATGCTTTATCGCCAATACCGCAGCCAACGGCGCAAATCAGACGTTCGATAGCGGATCAGACCAGCCCACCTAAACACATTTTCTGAGTTCCGGGGGGCTATTTGCCTTAAATAGTCAGAAAATTAAATTTAGCCTTTCAAAAAGATTCTAAGGAAAGTTTTCAGCCCTATCAGGTCAACCTGCGTTCGTTATGCACCCCAAAAAAGTTGTCCGCGAAATTGTTCCAGATTGACAACCTATATGAACATACTGTATTAGTATAAGACAATTGTTCTGTTGGGAGGTGGAGCAGCATGGCGGAAATTTATGATCACACTGGTGCTGCGGTCAAGCATGGCCGGGCCAGGGTGAACGGCATCCGAATGCACTACGTCACGGCAGGGCAGGGGGAGCCTTTATTGCTGTTGCACGGCACGCCCAAGACGCATTTCTATTGGTACAAGCTTATCCCACTGCTTACGCCCTATTTCCGTATCGTCGCGCCGGATCTGCGCGGCTTTGGTGATACCGATAAGCCCCCGGCCGAAGAAGGCTACGATTCGCTGACCAATGCGCGCGATATGGCAGACCTGATGACCCATCTGGGCCATGACACCTTCCATCTGCACGGCGAAGATCGCGGCGCGGAATTTGCCTATGCCCTTGCCGCCACCGAACGGGCAAGGGTGAAAACCCTGTCCTTTTCGGAAATGCTGCTGTCGGGCGAGGGGTTGGAAGAATGGTCGACCTTCACGCCGGAAAACGTGTCGGCTCAGTTCAACCTGCGCGGCGTCTGGGTCTGGCATATTCCGTTTTTCTGGATCCCGCATCTGCCAGAAATGCTGATCACCGGGCGCGAACGCGAGTTTTGGGAGTTTTGGATCAAGGCCGAAACCTGGAACCCGAATGCCATCACGAAAGAGGCGATTGACGAGTGGATTGCCCGCCTTTCGGCACCGGGTGGTCTGCGGGGCTGTCTGGAAACCTACCGCGCCGGGATGAAGAATGCCCGCATCAATCAGGACTTAAAGCAAACCAAGCTGACCCTGCCAATCCTGACCATCGGCGCGCCGGAATTCTTCGGCGATCTGGTGCGCGGCCAGATGGAAAAAATGTCAACCGGGGTGGAGCGGGCCGAAATCTTTGAGGAATGCGGCCACAGCCTTGCGTTGGAAGCACCCGAGCGTCTGGCCCAGACCCTGCGCGAATTCATGCTGAACCGCGCCACACCTGCCACTGCAGGCCACTGACCGCAAACGATACGAACCAGACGCGCCTGTTGATTTGGGGGCGTCACACCTGAACCTGGAGGAGAGACAAATGAAACATATGAACTTCAAGAAGATGGCACTGGCCTTGTCGGTCGCCATGCTGCCCTGCGCGGCACTGGCCGAAATTGCCGCCGATATCGAGCATCCGCTATGGTACAAAGCGCCATCGGAAAAGACCATGGAACTGGCCAAGGTTGATGATCTGACAGGCATGGTCGTGTCTGACGGGCAGGGCGGCGAGCCGGGCTTTCCCGCAGCCGATCTGATGCTGACCGAAGAACAGCTTGCTAAGGTGAAAGCCGGTAAATTTACCGTCGCCATCTCGATGGGGTGGATGGGCGATGACTGGGCCAGCCAGCAGCTGGTTGGCCTGAAGGAATCCTTCGAGGCTATGGGTATCGAAGTTGTGGCCGAAACCAACGCCAACTGGGATGACGCCAAGCAGATCGCCGATATCGAGGCGATTTCGGTTCTGAAACCCAGCCTTCTGGTGTCGATCCCGCTGAACGGCCAGACCACAGCCAGCGCCTATCAGAAAATCGCCGCAGCCGGCACCAAGATCGTGTTCATCGACCAGGCGGTAGATGGCATGACGGCGGGCAAGGATTACTCGTCGATCATCTCGTCGGACAATCTTTTGCTGGGCATGTATCTGGCCGACGCGCTGGCCGAGGCGACCGGTGGCAAGGGCGATGTGGCAGCGATGTATTACGCCGCTGATTTCTACGTCACCAATCTGCGGTACGAAGGCTTTATCGCCCGCGTGATGGCAAAATACCCCGATCTGAACGTCATCGTGGCCGCAGGTCACAACAACCCCAACAAGGGCCAGGAAGTGGCGCAGGGTCTGCTGGCACGCTATCCAACTCTGGCGGGCGTTTATGCCAGCTGGTCAATCCCCGCGATGGGTGCCGTCACGGCGGCGCGGACTGCGGGCCGCACTTCGGCTGACTTCAAGATTGTCAACGAAAACTTCGACCAGATCGTTGCCCTTGATATGGCGCAGAACGGCTTTATCGCTGGTATTTCTTCGCAGCGCCCCTACGATCAGGGCGTGGCCGAGGCAAAAACCGGCGCGCTGGCCCTGATCGGAGAGCCGACACCGCCTTACATCGTCGTGCCGCCGCTGAAAGTCACGCGCGCCAATCTGGCAGAGTCGTATAAAACGATCTACCGGGTTGACTTGCCCGCCGAGATGGTTGCCGCTTTGGCCAACTGATAGCAACGGGGGCGCGGTTTACGCCGCGCCCTTTTTTTCCAAAGGAAATCTTGCCATGTCGATTCCCTTGATTCTGGAAATGAAGGATATCCGCAAATCCTTTGGCACGATCCCCGTGCTCAGGAATGTTGGCTTCACCCTTCGACGCGGCGAAATCCATGCTCTGATGGGCGGCAACGGCGCTGGAAAATCCACGCTTATGAAGATTTTGACCGGTGTTTACACCCGCGATGGTGGCACCGTAATCATCGAAGGCAAGCCCGTTGATCTGCACGATACTGCGGCTGCCGAACGTGCTGGCGTGGCGATGATTTTTCAGGAATTCTCGCTGATCCCGACGCTGACCGTGGCGCAGAACATCTTTTTGAAACATGAGCCGCATTACCCCGGCACACCTTTCATCAACGGCGGCGAAATGAAGCGTCGCGCCCGGGTTATTCTGCAAGATCTGGGTGTCGACATTGATGCGGATGCTTTGGTTGGCAGCCTC
>JACMNW010000164.1 GCA_014378345.1 Pseudorhodobacter sp.
GACCAACAGCCGCGCGAACAGCGTTCAAAAGCGCCATCTCCCCTTGCGCCGTGGCCTGCAAAAATGCGCCGGGTGGCGGTGCAACCAATGCACGGCCGAACCGCTGCATTGGCATGGTGCGCAGCGCCACGCCTTCGCCGTTCCAGGTAAGCCGCGCCAGGCCAAACGCCTCGACCACGCGGGCAAGTTCCATCGCAAGGCCAGATTCAATCGGTTTGCCACCCATCACCGAAACATCAAGCCCGCCGGCCGATTTGGTCACCGTCAGCGCCACTTCGCCATTGCGCGACCCGCCGATTTTTATCAACGCTTCCAGCGCGGGAAAACCAGCAATAATGTCCGGGTCCAGCAGCTGGCATTGCGGCACGCTGACCAACATTTCAGATGCCCGCGCGTGAAAGCCCAGCAGCACCCCTGATTTCGTGCGCCGCGCTGAAAGTGTTGCCCGCCTACGGCTGCGTGGGGGCGACGTAACGATTGGCAGAAATTCGACCTTCAGCCCTTGGCCGCCCAGCGCAGATCTAACGATATCAGCTTTCCAACTGGCCACAAATGGGTCTGACGCATGTTGCATCAAACAGCCCCCACAGGTTTTGGCATGGGCGCAGGGCGCACGAACGCGCTGATCAGATGGGGTAACGATCCGGGTATTGGTCAGGCGGTCGCCGGTAAGATCGCCCTCAACCTCTTCGCCCGGCAGCATTTGGCTGACAAAAATCGGCCCGTCTGGCCCCGCAGCAACACCGTCGCCGTGGTGGCCCAACCGGTCAATAACAAGTTTCACTCAGCCGCTTCCTTATCATCCAACCCAATGAACCCGCCCGATTGCCGATTCCAGTAACGCGCGTATAGCCCAGCCTTGGCCAGCAGTGCCAGATGGGTGCCTTGTTCCAGAATGCGGCCTTGGTCCATCACGATAATCCTGTCCATCGCCGAAATGGTGGAAAGGCGGTGCGCAATGGCCAGCACGGTTTTGCCCTGCATCACCCGGCCAAGCGATTCCTGGATAGACGCCTCAACTTCTGAATCCAGCGCCGACGTGGCCTCATCCAGCACCAGAATCGGCGCGTCTTTCAGGAAGGCCCGCGCCAGCGCTATGCGCTGCCGTTGCCCGCCAGAAAGCTTGACCCCACGTTCGCCAAGATAGGCGTCATAACCCTTGCGCCCGTTGTGATCGACCATTTGCATGATGAAATCATGCGCCTCGGCGGCACGGGCGGCGGCAATCACTTCGTCTTCGGTCGCATCCGGCCTGCCATAGAGAATGTTGTCACGCGCTGTCCGGTTGAACATCGCCGTTTCCTGCGTGACCATGCCAATCTGGCGGCGCAGGGATTCCTGCGTGACCCCCCGCACATCATGGCCATCAATCAAAATACGGCCATTTTCGGTGTCATAGAGCCGTAATAGCAACGACACGAGCGATGATTTCCCCGCCCCCGATGCGCCGACAATGCCCAGCTTTTCACCCGCTTTCACGGTAAGCGTCACGCTTTCCACTCCGCCACGCTGACGGCCATAGGCAAAGGATGCACCCTCAAACCTGATCTCACCCGCCACCCTTGGAAGCACTTCAGCATCCGGCGCATCGGCAAGGCCGTAGGGGGCTGCCAGTGTTTTCATGCCGTCTTCAACCTCACCGATCGAGGTATAGATCGACATCAAAGTAAAGCTGACCCAGCCCGACATCTGCGCAATCCGCATGGCAATTGCCCCGGCTGCCGCAATCGCCCCGGCGGTGGCATTGCCTTGTTGCCAAAGCACAACCGTGCCGCCGATCAACAGCACCGGCAACACCCCGGCCAACGTCATCAGCGCAAGCCGAAACCATGCAGAAATCACGCCAAATTCCAGTGACCGACCCCTGAAAACATCCATCGCTTTCAACGCAACTTTGTCTTCATAGGCCGCATGGGCAAACAGTTTTACCGTTTTGATATTGGTGATCGTATCCACCACTTGCCCTGTCACCATCGCGCGCGAACTTGCCCGCGCTGCGGCATTCACCCGGATGCGTGGCATGAAAAACTTGATCAGCAAGATGTAGGCCACCAGCCAAACCGCCAGCGCCAAAGCCACCCGAAAATCAATCGCCACCAGATAAACCACCGATCCAATCACGGATGCCAGCGCGAAAAACACCGTGTTGATCACTTCGGTTGCCACATCCGTGGTGGCCCGCGCCGCTTGCATCTGCTTGGTCGCGATGCGGCCTGCAAAATCATTGTCAAAGAATGTAACAGGCTGCCCCAAAGTCCAGCGGTGCAGACGACTGAGAACAAGCGGCAGCACATTCGGCCCCACGATAATGCCGTTTGACGCGGCTGATACCCCAAATGCCAACGGGCGCAGAACAATGTAAAACAGCACAAAACCCAGCAACAGAGGCGTATTATTGGTGAAGAATCGCTCCGGCCCAGAGTTTATTGCGGCATCAATCACCCAGCCCAAGATCAACGCAGACACAACTTCGCTGGCGCCCGCAAAGGCCGAGATGACGCCAGACAGCCAAAGCATCGGCCAAGACCCGCTTAAGCTCCACCGCATAAACGGCCACAATTCCTGTGGCGGCGGGCCATCTGCGGGACGGAAAGCGTCAATTAAATTGCCAAGGCGCATCAGGGTTTTCATTCAGCCGCATCCTCTTCAATGCCAATGAACCCGCCCGATTGGCGCGCCCAGAACCGGGCGTAAAGTCCACCCTTGGCCAACAGTTGGGAATGCGTTCCGGTTTCTTCGATACGGCCGTTATCCAACACAATAATGCGATCCATCGCCGAAATTGTGGAAAGGCGGTGCGCAATTGCGATCACGGTTTTACCCTGCATCACGCCGTAAAGCGTGTCTTGAATGGCGGCTTCAACTTCTGAATCCAGCGCCGAAGTTGCTTCATCCAGAATCAAGATCGGCGCATCTTTCAAGATCACCCGCGCCAGACCAACACGCTGGCGCTGCCCGCCGGACAGTTTGACGCCGCGTTCACCAACATGCGCATCATAGCCCTGCCGCCCTTCGGGATCTTGCAAGTTCAAAATAAATTCATGCGCCTCAGCGTGTTTTGCTGCGGCGATCATTTCCGCCTCAGACGCATCGGGTTTGCCATACATAATGTTGTCGCGCACCGACCGGTGCAGCAGGCTGCTGTCTTGTTGCACCATGCCGATTTGGCGACGCAGGCTTTCCTGCGTCATGTCCAGAATATCCTGACTGTCGATCAAAATCCGCCCATCTTCAGGGTCGTAAAATCGCAAGATCAGCTTGACGAGGGTCGATTTCCCCGCCCCCGACCGCCCGATCACGCCGATTTTTTCGCCTGGATTAACGGTCAGGTTCAGCCCCTGCAACCCACCTGATCCACGCCCGTAATGGTGCGACACGCCTTGCAATTCGATTCTGCCGTCGGTCAGCTTGATCGCGCCCGCACCGGGTTTGTCGACCAACGCTATCGGTTGGGCAATCGTTTCCATCCCTTCGGCCACAACACCCAGAGATTGCACCAGATTAGTGGTCGCCCACATGATCCAATAGGTCATGTTGTTCAACCGCAGAACCAATGCCGTGGCTGCCGCAACCGTACCAACCGAAGCTTGGCCATTGTACCAAAGCACCATCGCGAAACCGGTGATCGCGATGATCAGAAAGCCGTTCAGTACTGTCAGTGCAAAATCCATCTTGGTGACAATCCGCATCTCAAACATGAACGTCTGGCGCGCCGCTTCGATTTTTTCCTTTGCATAGGCAAGCTCGCGGTCATGGTGCGCAAACAGCTTGACCGAATGGATATTGGTATAGGCATCTACCACCCGGCCAGTCACCGCAGACCGGGCATCGGATGAGGCTTTTGATGCAGGCCCCGCGCGCCGCAATGTCCAGCGCACAAGCAAACCGTACAACAAAAACCAAATCGCAAGTGGCAGAATCAAGCGCGGGTCTGCCTCGCCCAGAACCGCCGCTGCCCCGATAATCGTAACAACGGCAAAAGTAACAGCGTCGAACGTCTGAAAAACAGCCTCACCGGCAGCAGGCGGCGTTTGCATGATACGGTTCGAGATTCGCCCGGCAAAATCACTTTCAAACCAGCCAACCGGTTGCCGCAACACATGCGCATGCGCACGCCAGCGGATCATGGTGCCGAAATTTGGCAGAATTGTATTGTGCAACAGCGCCACATCGGCCCCGGCCAAGATCGGCCGCACCACAAGAATGGCGAAGCCAACAAGCAAAATTTCGGTGCCATAATCTCGCCAAACCGCTTGTGGGGCACCTGCAGCCAACACATCCACCAAACGCCCGACATACCAGATCAACGCCACATCGCCCGACGCCACCAGAATGGAAAGCAACGCGGTAACGGCAAAAACCGCCCGAAAGGGGCGGACATAGTCCCGAAGGAATGGCCAAAGCCGCCGGGGCGGCGTGTCTGTTTGCTCGTAGGGACCATAAGGGTCAACGAGACCTTCAAAGAAGCGGAACACTTCAATTGCCTCTGGTTTGATAAGACTTTGATATAACCCGAATACAGGGGAAGGAAAACCTCTGTCCGCGCGGCTAGGCCAATAGGTCTGCCTTTGTCAGACAAAGACCTGACGAGAGCCAGCGATCCTGCAGCGCTTTCAGCATTTTCCCAAGCGCCGGGCCTTGCAGCCCTGGCATCAAATCAGCGGCCACAACGGGAAAAACAGCGGTCACGCCCCGCAAGGCATGACCCCGCCACTGGGGTGGCAAAGCTGCCGCAAACACTGCCGCCCGCACGTGTAAAATATCGCCAGCAACAGCGATGCCATACATCCAGCCAAGCGCGTCCGGGGCTGTAACAGTGCCAGTTTCCGCGCATATTTGTGCAAGCGTAGCGGCCTCTGCCCGACTTAGGCGCAGAGTATCCGTAACATCTTCACCCCCTAAAACAGCCAACCTGCAAAGCCAGCTTTGAGGTGAACCATCTTCAAAATGCACCAGAACAGGCACCATTCGGGACGTCGCCCCCGGCAAAACCCGCGCCAGAATGCCTGCCTGTTCCATCGCAGCCAAAGACAGCGCGGGATCATGCGCAGACAATAGCTTGCGCATTTCTGCCCCGACGCGTTCCCGCGAAAGCGTGTCTAGCCCAGCCAAATTTTTAGCACAGGCCGCCAATCCTTCAGCATCAATCCCCTGCGTCGGATCGCCATAAATCGCATGAAACCTAAAGAAGCGCAGAATGCGCAAGTAATCTTCAACAATGCGCGCCTCTGCCTGGCCCACAAACCGAACCCGCCGCGCAATCAGGTCTGGCAAACCATTCAGCGGATCAATCACGCTGCCGTCAGCCTTTGCGTAGAGCGCATTCATCGTAAAGTCGCGCCGCGCCGCGTCTTCTGCAACATCAGTTGAAAAGGCAACAACCGCATGACGACCATCGGTCTGCACGTCGCGGCGCAGCGTTGTTACCTCCTGTAGGATGCCGTCAGCAATCACTGTCACCGTGCCATGATCCATGCCTGTTGGAATGGCGCGAAAACCTGCCGCCATGGCGATTTTGACAACATCTTCGGGCAAAGCGTCGGTCGCAATGTCAATGTCACCAACAGCCATGCCAATAATGGCGTTGCGCACGCATCCGCCGACAAAAAACGCGCTATGGCCAGACGAAAGCAAAGCAGCCATCAAAGCCTGCGTCCCCGCTGCGTGCAACCAAGGGCCTTTAATTTTCATTGCCCCAACCTTTCCGCCAACCCCCGCAGAATACGCGCGGTGGCCCCCCAAATGTAATAGGGGCCATAAGGCACCGCATAAAAATGCCGCCATTCCCCGCGCCACTGCCTGCGTTCAATGCAGTAATTATCTGGATTTAGCACATGATCCAGCGGCACTGAAAACACTTCATCAACCTCTCCCGCTTGTGGGGTTGGTTTAAAATCGTCTCTGATATGGCCCAATATGGGGGTAATCAGAAACCCAGTCACCGTTTCATGCACGGGCAGCCTGCCCACGATCTGCACCTGATCAGAGGCAAGACCAATTTCTTCATGCGCCTCCCTCAGCGCAGCGGCCTCGTGATTTGCATCGCCTGCGTCAACCTTGCCGCCGGGAAATGCAATTTGGCCCGGATGGTGCTGCAAATGCGATGCGCGTTTGGTCAGGATCAAACGCGCACCGGTTGGCCTATCCCAAAGCGCAATCAGCACCGCCGCAGGCCGTGAAATGTGCCCCTGGGGCAGCTTAAGGCTGGGGTTCAGATCAAAATCGGATGAGCTTCCCTGCGATGTGTAAAGAGCCGCCCGAATGCGATCTACATCAACCAGCATTGCTTTGTGCCGCTTCGGCAGCAACGCCTAACGACAGCGGATCAAATTCATAATGCGCACCGCAAAACTGACAATCAGCGGTAACGATGCCCTCGGGCGTAATCATTTCTGCAATGTCATCGGCCGCATAAATCGACAAAGACTTACGCACGTGATCGGCAGAGCACGAACAACCAAACCGAATAGGCTGCGTATCATAAACGCGGGGGCTTTCTTCATGAAACAGGCGCACCAGCAAATCAGTCGGCTGCACAGTTGGACCGATCAATTCGATCTCTTCTACCGTATCAAGCAAAACATTTGCGCGCGCCCAGTTTTCACCCTCATCCCCGTCCAGAATATCGGCATGCGTCAGCAAACCACCCTCGCCAGAGCCTTCTTCGGCGACCACAAACGGCGATGCCTTTGGCATATGCTGCAGCATCACGCCCCCACCCCGCCACGCTGCAGCCTGTCCCGGCAGTTGGTTTTGGCCAAACGCAATTGAAAACCTGGTTGGCAACTGTTCAGATTGTGCAAAATACGTCTCTGCACAGGCAGAAAGGGAGCCGCCAGCAATGGGCGTGATGCCTTGGTAGGGAACCGTGCCTTCGCCCTGATCAATCAAAATGGCGAAATAGCCGTCGCCGATCATGCTGAACGGGTCCGCATCAGGCACCAGATCATCTGCCTCAAACCCCGCGTAGGCACGAATGCGCGCGGGCTGGCCATCTTCGGTTGGGCCGTAATAATCGGTTGCAATCAGCCGCACCGGGCCGGAGCCGCGAATTTGCAGCGATAATTTCCAACGCAGTTTAA
>JACMNW010000165.1 GCA_014378345.1 Pseudorhodobacter sp.
AGTGGGTGACTAGTCCGGTCTGCGGCGTCCAATGATGCAACAAGAAGGCCGGCGGCTCGATATACGACGCAGGTTCGGCATCTTCCGCCAGCCGGAGTGCGATGGCCGTCGTCGTGCTGGGCGCGGTGACAAGCATAGTTCCCCCAAACCGCATCTGCATGAAGCGATGGATGTGGCCGCACATCACCCGTTCCACGTTTGGGTATCGCATCACTATTTCCGCCAGGCGTTCGCCGTGGTTGCATTTGTACGCGTCAATGAAAGGGATACCGCTGTTGATCGGCGGCTGATGCATCAAGATGGCTGTTGGCTTTTCCGGAAATTCTGCCAGCCTTGTTTCAAGCCACCGACAGGCGGCGCCATCCATCTCTCCGTGATGTTCACCGGGAACGGTAATGTCCAACCCGATGAAGCGCACCGGCCATTTGGCGTCAGTTTCGAAGTGAAGCGGACCGTCGCCAGCGACGAAACCGAAATCGCGAAAGCAGTGTCTGAAGGCTTCCCGGTCGTCATGGTTGCCGGGGACGGCGTAGATCGGTTGGCGAATGCCCGACAAAGCCTGCCGGACGGTCACATATTCCCCGGGGCTTCCGCCATCAACCAGATCGCCCCCGATGATCACAAGGTCAGGTTCCGGCGAGAGCCGTTGCAGTGTCTTGACAGCAAGGTCGAACATCGCGTTGGAATCGACCAACCCCTGATAGAGTTGGCCTTTTTCTCGCAAATGCGGGTCTGACAGATGAGCTATGAGCACCGCGCATCTCCCTCAAGATCGTCTGGTCCAGATAGATGGCAGAAACGACGAGGGTTCAAGTCGCCAATGACCGCGCAAGGTGGTTTGCGGGGGCAGGGCGGCGTGTAATCTCGGCTTGTCAGACAACGAGGGCGGCGTTCGACCCAAACGCACAGCTTCTCCAAACGGGCCGTTCGTGCCTGCCGTCTCGACGGGCCGCGCGGCAAGGCGGTCGTTGCGATTAATCCAAGCCGACAATACCTTCAATCACAGCATTGGTCCGGAGAATGTGCTCGTGCAAATCATTTTGGGTGCGGTCATGGACCATATCAATGAAACCATGAAGGAATAGCGCTGCGTTAAGATTCTGCTCTTCCTTGCGATCTTTGTCCTAGGTTGGGGATTGGCACACGTGGAGTGGACCAACCGCATGGACGACTAAGGGCTCAAAGCGGCCTATTGAAACTGCAGCGCGGCCCGCCCGATAATTTTGGGTCGCGGTCCTTCCGAAGGACAATTGTGAAAGCGTTTCGTGCTGATTCCATCACTGACTGGGTTGTGATGTCGAAGGTGGGCACGGGTGGCGAACCGCCTTAAGGCATTGGTCAGACGCCTCCGCTCAAGGATGCGGCCTGCGCGGTTGCGACTGTCCCTTCCGTAACGCCATGCAATGGCAGGCCGGTACAATCTGCCAATTCAACATCCGTTATCGCCTCATGTTTTGGCGTCGCGTGCGGGTGTTCGGGCCAGTGGCAAGGCTTACTCCCGTCAGTAAATGTTCGAAAAGCTTTCGACAGACGGCGACAGGACGAATTCCTCCGTCCGGCGTTGCGCGGCAGGGACAGAAGAAGCTTTCACAGATCGCGCAACAGGTCTACGTCGCCGTTGCCGATGCGGGCTTGCGTCAGCGTGATGGCCAGGATCACCGGCGCCACAAGGCCAATAAGCCAAATTCAGGGCACCAACTGCATCCAGATCAACGGATCGAAGACCCCGATCGCGGCGAGCACGG
>JACMNW010000166.1 GCA_014378345.1 Pseudorhodobacter sp.
ACCACAACGCCCGCTTGAAACAGCAACAACACTATATGCAGGGGCTGCAGATCGCGGATCAGCGGGCCAAAGAACAGGCTCGCCGCCAATAGAATCGGGGTAGAGATCAGAACCATCCAAAACAACTGCATCTCTGGCCCGACGTCAGCCATGGTCGGCTTGCGCGCCACAAATGCGGTCGCGGCCCACGCCACGGCTGCCGCCAAAGCACACAGATCGCCAATCAAGCTACCCGCCCCGCCCGCAGTGCGATCAAGAATAGCCCAAGCCGTGCCCGCAAAGGCCAGCCCCAGCCCCACAGCCTTGATGGGGCTGATCCGTTCGCCCGGCAGGCCAAAATGCGCCATCAAGGCAAGCCAGACGGGCATCGAATAGAAGATCACCGAGGTACGCCCGACAGTCGTCAGATCCAGCGCCTCGAACAGAAAAATGAATTCGGCCGAAAATGCACAGCCGATTAAAAGACCTGCCGGGACTGTGGCCCATGAAAGTCGTGGCGGCCTGCCCCGCAACCAAAGCCAACCTGCCACAAACACCACCGCCAACCCAGACCGAAGCCCGGCAAAAAACACTGGCTGCAGGCCTTGGTTAACGATTTTGATGATAATCTGATTGAAAGAAAATAGCAGTTGGACCGCCACAAGGGCAGACACCCCAAACGCATCTAGTCGGTCTTTGCGGGGCATGGCAGGCCTTTTACTGCGGGGGATACCAAGCTGATCAGTCCCTTTCCGCCGAGACAGAGTCAAGCGCGCGACGCTTCGTGCAATCACGTTGACCATACTGCGATCTTTGGTCAAATTGATAAGCGTGGGGTCGGCAAAACTGCGCCTTGGGTGGGTAGTATCAGGTAAGGGAAGGATCGTTACATGAGCCTCGTTTCAACATTGGCCAAAATGGCAATCGGCATCGCGATTGCCAAAGGCGTCAGCAGTCTGGCCAAGGCGGGCAAAGGCGGCGGCACGCCGATGGGCGATAGCTATTCACCGAAGTCGGGCGGTGGCTTGGGCGATATGATGGGCGAAATTCTAAGTGGCGGGCGCAGCAGCGCTGGCACCGTCCAAAATGGCGGCGGTTTGGGCGGCATGTTTGACCGACTTCCCGACGCAGCGACCAAAAGGAGATCTGACAAAAACCGAACGAACGCACCCACAAGCATTGATGATATGCTGGGCACTGCGCCCGCTGGTGGTGGCGGCTTGGGCGATTTGCTGGGCGGCATGTTGGGCGGTGCCTCGGCTGGAGGCAGAAATGCGGGCGGCGCACAGGGTGGCGGTGGTTTGGGTGATTTGCTGGGCGGATTGCTTGGTGGCGCTTCGGCTGGTGCAAGGGCATCAAGCGGCCAGCAAGGCGGCGGGTTTGGCGATTTGCTGGGTGGGTTGCTTGGTGGGGCTTCGTCTGCGGGTGGGTCAACCAGTCAGGCATCAGTTGGCGGTGGTGGTCTTGGTGATATGCTGGGTGCCGTTCTTGGCGGTGCGGCGGCAGGTGGTGCGGGCGGCGGGCTTGGCAATATGCTGAACAAAGCGCTGACCGGCAAAATCACAGCCCAAGAAGAGCCAAGCAATGCGCAGGAACTGGCGGCTGGGCTGATGCTGAAATGCATGATCCAAGCCGTGAAATGTGACGGCGCGCTGGACGAGGAAGAAAAGAAAAAGCTGATGAGCTCGCTGGGCGACGCGACGCAGGCCGAGATGAAATTCGTTAACGCTGAATTGGCCGCCCCTTTGGATATCGAAGGACTTGCCAAACAAATCCCCCAAGGGCTGGAGGCGCAGGCCTATATGATGTCATTGATGGCGATCAACCTCGATAACCGAAACGAGGCGCAGTATCTGAACAGCTTTGCCCAAGCGCTGGAGCTGGAAAAAGATCAGGTCAATGCGATTCATGACCATGTAAAAGCGCCGCGTCTGTATAGCTGAACGCTTTGAAATCGGCAAAAAGGGGTGGGCTTGCCTGCCCCTTTTTGCATTGTGGCCCCCTGCTTGCCTTGATAGCACGAAGCGATATTACCCCCTGAGAGGCTAAAATGGAAAACCTGCGCGGCATCGTGTTGATGGTGGCGTCGATGGCGGGCTTTGCCATTGAAGATATGTTTATCAAATGGGCCTCGGCACAGGTTCCGACCGGGCAGATATTGATTTTGCTATCGATGTTTGGCACCCCCGTTTTCGTGGCTTTGGCATGGCGGCAGGGTGCGCGTTTCTGGGATAAAGCAGCGCTTCACCCGGCCGTTGTCTGGCGCAATGCCGGCGAAATGATCGGCACTGCAGGCTTTGTGACCGCACTGTCGCTGACGCCTCTCACCAGCGCCACGGCGATCTTTCAGGCCACCCCGCTTGCCGTAACGCTGGGGGCCGCGCTTTTCTTGGGCGAAACTGTCGGCTGGCGGCGCTGGACGGCCATTCTGGTGGGCTTTTGCGGTGTAATCCTGATCATCCGCCCCGGTGTGGATGGCTTTAATATCAATTCCTTATGGTCAATAGTTGCAGTGCTTGGACTATCTGCCCGCGATGTCGCCACAAGGCGCATTCCCAACGCCATTTCCACCATGCAACTGGCCGCCTGGGGCTTCGCCGCCGTCGGCATTCTGGGTGTGGGCATGTTGGCGGCATCTGGCGGCGCCACCTGGTTAACCCTGCAGCAAAGCGGATATATCGGCGGCGCACTTACTTTTGGCATCGCCGCTTACTGGGCCATCACCCAAGCGTCGCGGCTTGGCGAAATATCGGTCATCACGCCGTTTCGTTATATAAGGCTGATATTCGCGCTGATCATTGGCACGGTGATTTTCGCCGAACGGCCCGACGCCATTACCTTATCTGGGGCCGCGCTGATCATCGGATCGGGACTTTACACCTTCGCGCGGGAACGCTTTCGCAAGCGCACCCTTTCCATGACGGGTGCCACGCGTTAAGAAACACGCAATTGGCCCCATCCCATAAAGGTAATTCCCAATGAGCACGATTATCGACATTCACGCCCGCGAAATTCTGGACAGCCGGGGTAACCCGACGGTTGAAGTCGACGTCACTCTGGAAAGCGGCGCCATGGGCCGGGCCGCAGTGCCATCAGGCGCATCGACTGGCGCGCATGAAGCGAATGAACGCCGCGACGGCGACAAAAAACGCTATATGGGAAAAGGTGTGTTGGAAGCCGTGGCAGCTGTCAACGGCGAAATTGCCGGCGAAATTGTAGGATTTGACGCGACCGAACAGGTCGGAATTGACCGCACGATGATTGAAATGGACGGCACGCCCAACAAAGCGCGCCTTGGCGCGAATGCCATTCTTGGTGTGTCGCTGGCCGTGGCCAAGGCCGCCGCAGAATTTACCGGGCAGCCTCTGTTTCGCTATGTCGGCGGAACGTCCGCGCGCATTTTGCCGGTGCCCATGATGAACATCATCAACGGCGGCGAACATGCTGATAACCCTATTGATATTCAGGAATTCATGATCATGCCTGTCGGCGCGGAAAACATCCGCGAAGCCATTCGCATGGGGTCAGAGGTGTTCCACACCTTGAAGAAAGAACTGCAAGCCGCTGGTCATAATACCGGGATCGGCGATGAAGGCGGCTTCGCACCCAACCTTAGCTCTGCCCGCGATGCGCTTGATTTCATTTTGAAATCTATTGAGAAAGCCGGATACAAACCCGGTGAAGATATCTATCTGGCGTTGGATTGTGCGGCCACTGAATATTTCAAAGGTGGCAAGTATGAAATGAAAGGCGAAGGCAAGTCGCTGTCTATCGAACAGAACGTCGATTTTCTTGCAGGCTTGGCGAAAGACTACCCGATCATCAGCATTGAAGACGGCTGTTCTGAAGATGACTGGGCTGGCTGGAAGCTGCTGACAGAACGTCTGGGCGACAAAATTCAACTTGTCGGTGACGATTTGTTCGTGACCAACCCCAAGCGGCTTGCTGAAGGCATTGCACGCGGCTGCGCCAATTCGATGTTGGTAAAAGTCAATCAAATCGGCACTTTGACGGAAACTCTTCAGGCTGTCGATATGGCACACCGCGCGCGCTATACCAATGTAATGAGCCATCGGTCTGGTGAAACCGAAGACGCCACAATTGCCGATTTGGCGGTTGCCACCAACTGCGGGCAGATTAAAACCGGGTCGCTGTCCAGGTCTGACCGGTTGGCGAAATACAACCAGTTGATCCGGATTGAGGAAATGCTGGGCGAGACGGGGGAATATGCAGGCCGGTCCATCCTTCGGCGCTAGGGCGCGGTCAGGATTTTCAGTAAAATACTTGAAAAAAATCTTAGGAAGGGGCCGCGCAAAGGCGCGCCCTTTTTCAATCCAGTGCCACCTTGAATTCTTGCAGTGTATTGCCGCCGTCCACAACGATCATTTGCCCCGTCAGATAGCTGGCCTCTTCGGATGCTAGAAACACCGCGACATGGCCGATCTCCTCCGGTGTGCCTGGTCGGCCCACAGGGGTATATCGCCCTGCCGTTACCTCGGCTGATGAACTTGATCCGGTTTCAATCCAGCCCGGCCCGATGCAATTCACCGTGATACCGTGGCCGCCATTTTCAATCGCCATCACGCGCGCCATGCCCAAAAGCCCGGCTTTGGCCGTGGCGTAGGGGCCGGACCCTGCGATACCCACCAAAGGCCCGGTGACCGAGGACATATGCACCACCCGGCCATAGGTGCGCCGGATCATTCCTGGCAGAACGGCACGCGTAACCATAAAGGCTGACGTTAGGCTGATCCCCATCTGAAACGCCCAGGCCGCGTCCGAAGTTTGGGCCAGCGTCGCCCGTTTGGCGCGCTTGCCCGATTGCGACATGCCCGCATTGTTGACCAGAATATCAATCGGCCCCAAGGCTTTGGCCGCCGCCAAAACCAAGGCCCTGACCTGCGCCGGATCAGTTAAATCCGCCGTTGCCGCAAAACAAGCGTCAGGCCCCAAGTCTCGCAAGCGGTCAAATATCCGGTCGGTGGTAGAGGTAATGGCCACCCGTGCCCCCGCCGCCTTTAGCAGCCGCGCCGTAGCAAAGCCGATGCCATCCGCGGCCCCGGCCCCGGTTACCAATGCCACCCGTCCCTGCACTCCCGCCATCATCTTGCCCTTTACGTTGTTTGCCTGATCCTAGCCGAGAGATGCGGAGCGTGGAAAGGCATGCTTTCAATGCGCTCCGCGCAGGGATATTTGGGCCAAAATGAAATCCCCGACAATGTAGTTCATACAAGTTTGAAATGGCGCTTGGTAGTCAAAAGGAATAGATCTTCGGCATGAAAACCCTACCCAAAAAAAATGAAGACAGCCTGCGCGGCTTTGGCTTTGCATTGACGGCCTATCTACTATGGGGGGTCTTGCCGCTGTTCATGAAAGCTGTCGCGCATATTTCCCCTGCCGAAGTTATAGCGCACCGCGTGATCTGGTCGATCCCCATCGCTGGCACGGTTTTATGGGCGACGGGGCGATCCGCTGATTTGAAGGCGGCGCTGAGAAACCCCAAAATGCTGGGTATGGCCGCGGTGACGGCTGCGTTGATTACGGTGAACTGGGGCATTTATGTTTGGGCGATTGGTGCAGGCCATGCGCTGGATGCGGCTTTGGGGTATTACATCAACCCGCTGTTTTCGGTTTTTCTGGGTGCGGTTTTATTGGGTGAGCGGCTGTCGCGCGCGCAAATGGCAGCGATTGCCTTGGCAGCATTGGCAGTGGCCGTGCTGACGTTCGACGCAGGCAAACTGCCGCTTACGGCGCTGGCGTTGACCGTTTCCTGGGGCTTCTATGCCTATCTCAAGAAATCCCTGCCTATCGGCCCAAATCAAGGCTTTTACCTTGAGATTTTAATACTGCTGGGCCCTGCCCTTGGCTATGTGGGCTGGCTGAGCTGGCACGGCCAAAGTCATTTCATGGCAGGCACCTCCAAAGACACTTTCCTGCTTCTGGCTTGCGGACTGGTTACCGCCGTGCCGTTGATGATCTACGCCAACGGGGCCAAGTTGCTGCGTTTGTCCACCATTGGTATCATGCAATATATCGCGCCGACGATGATTTTTCTGACCGCAGTTTTCATTTTTGGAGAGCCCTTCGGTCAGGTAAAAATGATCGCCTTTTCAATGATTTGGCTGGCTTTGGTGATTTATGCCACCTCAATGGTCAGTCAAGCTCGTGCTGCCACGCGCGCTATTGTCCCGATCGCGGACGGCTGATCTGCCCACCCCCGACTGCACCCGCCACGCCTGTTGTGCTGGGGCACGATGTGGGCAAGCCGCGCGCCACGCGCACCGCCAGATAGGCAAAGGCCTGCGCCTCCAGCATATCACCGTTCAGGCCTGCCGTCTCTATCGGTACCACCGGGCAGGGCAGCACGGATTTCAACATGGCCATCAACGTGATGTTGTGCCGCCCACCGCCGGTGACCAGAATACGGGCCACGGTTTGCGGAAAATATTGCGCACCGCAAGCGACCGCCTGCGCGGCGGCAAGGGTTAAGGTGGCAGCGGCGTCAGCATCGGCAAGGTCGGATACCGCCTCGATCAAAGCCCGGAAATCATTCCGGTCCAACGACTTGGGTGGCATTTTGAAGAAATACGGATGGCGCAGGAAGGTGTCAATGATGGCTTGATCCGCCACACCCTGTGCCGCCATCGCACCGCCGTTGTCCTGTGCCACACAAAGCCGCGCAAGCATCAGATCGTTGACCGGGGCATTGGCGGGACCAGTGTCAAACGCCAGCAGCGCGCCCTTCGCATCAGGCGTCCTATGGCGCGGATCAATCCATGTCAGGTTGCCCACGCCGCCCATATTTAAAATGGCAAGCGGGGCAGTTGCCCCTATGTGTTTGGCGCAAGCGAAATGGTAAAACGGGGCCAGTGGCGCACCCTGCCCGCCCAATCGAACATCTGCCGTGCGAAAATCCCACACCACTGGCACACCCAGCACCTCGGCCAGGACCGCACCAGATCCTGCCTGATGGGTGCGCCGCCCGCGCGGATCATGCGCCAAGGTTTGCCCATGAAAACCGACGATATCCGCGCCCGAAAACCGTGACAGCACCTCGGCATGGGCGGTTTCAACCACCTCTGCCGCTGCCTCAACCCCTGCATCACCGGGCCACGTTCCAAGTGCAGCACGGATCACCTCCCTTTCGATAGACGTGTAGGCGCGGTATTCAGTCTGACCAAACTCAGTGATGCTTTGACCATCCGTCAGCATCATCGCCGCATCAACTCCGTCAAGCGACGTGCCCGACATCGTGCCCAAAGCCCAGACAGCACCTGATTTCAACATCACTTCCCCTTGGGCACCGGCCCCGCTATACGCAAGCCTACATCACTAAAGCACGAGATAACCATGACCTACCATGCAAAATCAGACTTCATTCGCGTGATGATAGAGCGCGGCTTTTTGGCCGATTGCACCGATTATCAGGCGTTGGATGATGCGTTTGTCGCAGGCGTGGTGCCGGGCTATATCGGGTTTGATGCAACGGCGAAGTCGTTGCATGTGGGCAGTTTGATCCAGATCATGATGCTGCGCTGGCTGCAAAAATGCGGTGGCAAGCCGATTGTTTTGATGGGTGGCGGCACCACCAAGGTGGGTGATCCATCGTTTCGCGCCGAAGAACGCCCGTTGCTGACCGATGCGCAGATTGACGATAATATCGCCGGGATCAAGCTCGCTTTTTCGCCTTACGTGCACTTCGGCCAAGGGCCAAATGACGCTGAAATGGTCAACAATGCCGAATGGCTGGACGAACTGAACTACCTGACGTTCCTGCGCGATATCGGCAAGCATTTCTCGGTCAACCGGATGCTCTCGTTTGAATCGGTGAAATCCCGGCTGGACCGCGAACAATCGCTGTCCTTCCTCGAATTCAACTACATGATCTTGCAGGCCTATGATTTTCTTGAACTCAACCGGCGTTATGGTTGTCTGTTGCAAATGGGGGGGTCCGATCAGTGGGGCAATATCGTCAACGGCGTTGACCTGACCCGACGGGTGATCGGGGCTGAGGTTTTTGGCCTGACCACCCATCTTCTAACCACATCTGACGGCAAAAAGATGGGCAAATCGGCGGATGGTGCCGTTTGGCTGAACCACGATATGCGCACCCCGTATGAGTTCTGGCAATTCTGGCGCAATACAAATGATGCTGATGTGGGGCGGTTTCTGAAGCTGTACACCGAATTGCCAGTTGACGAATGCAACCGCCTAGGCGCGCTAGGCGGGTCTGACATCAACACTGCAAAAATCGTGCTGGCGAATGAGGTGACGACACTGCTTCATGGGGCGGATGCCGCTCTATCGGCGAACGCGACTGCTCAATCTGTTTTTGAGCGGGGCGGGATTGGAAATGATCTTATGGAAAATGCTTTTTTGATCTCGGAAAGTCAGCTTCACAGTGGTCTGGCGGCCACCCATTTCCTCGTCGAAGTCGGAGTAGCAGCTTCCGGCAAAGAGGCAAAACGAATGATTGGTGACAAAAGTATTCGCTTTAACAATGAGCTACTTTCAGACCCTAATTATCTGATGACTGTCGCAGACGTCGGGACCGGACTCAAAATATCCATTGGAAAAAAGCGGCATCTAATGATTTTAGTCAAATCCTAACTTAGCCGCTATCATTTTGGCACAAATATCCCGGGGGGTGCGGGGGGCTGGCCCCCCGCCCTGCTTAGCAGACATCACTCCACCACGGTCACCTTCGCCATCCGGTCAGGTGCTGTCACGGACCCATTGTCGCCTTCGCCCTTCTTGATCGCGTCCACCACATCCATGCCGGAAATCACCCGGCCGACGATGGTGTACTGGCCGTCCAGATGAGGGGCCGCCGCGAGCGTGATGAAAAATTGCGAATTTGCGCTATCCGGGTCTTGGCTGC
>JACMNW010000167.1 GCA_014378345.1 Pseudorhodobacter sp.
CCAGACGGCTGGGATTGCACCCGGCGACAGAGTTTTGGTGCAAGTGACGGGCCCCGCCGAGCTGGGCAAAGCGATACCCGTGACCACGCGCCTTTTGTTCAAAAGCCGCTATGCGATCCTGACGCCGGGCGCGCCGGGGTTGAACATCTCCCGCAAAATCCGCGATGAAGATATGCGTGCGGAATTGAATGATCTGGCCAAGCAAGCGATGGCGGGTGCAGCCACTGATCTGGGCCTGATCCTGCGGTCGGCCAGCGAAGCGGCGGACAGCGGCGATGTCGCGGGTGATATTGCCGATATGCGCGCCTTGGCTGAAGCAGTGCTTGTTGATCTGACCGGACCGCCCGAATTGTTGGTGGAAGGCGCCAGTGCGCAGGAAACCGCATGGCGTGATTGGGCCGATCCGGTGCCCGATGAGGTGGTTGATACCCCCGGTGGATTTGCCGACCATTCAATCTATGAAATGATTGATGCGCTGCGCCAGCCACGGGTGGCGCTGGCCGGTGGCGGGCATATGATGATAGAGCCTACCCGCGCACTGCTGTCGATTGATGTAAATACCGGGCCGGATACTTCGCCGGCCGCCAGTCTGAAGGCCAATATTGCCGCCGCGCGCGAATTGCCGCGTCAGTTGCGGTTGCGCGGCCTTGGTGGGCAGATCGTGGTCGATTTTTCGCCGATGCCCAAGAAAGATCGCGCCATTCTGGACCAGGTTTTGCGCAGCGCCTTTAAGGGTGAGGCGGCGGAGACCAATCTGGCGGGCTGGACAACGCTTGGCTTGTTTGAGATGACCCGCAAACGCGACAGGTTGCCGCTGTCCGAGGTGCTGGCATGAGCTGCCCGATCTGTACCAAAGATCCCGACCCAAAATATCGGCCGTTTTGTTCGCGCCGCTGTGCAGATGTGGATTTGGGCCGTTGGTTGACCGGCAGCTATGCCATCGCTGCCGATGCAGCCGAAGACGACGACATGCCAAAAGTTGAGGTCCCGCCAGAGCGCCAGCAATAGTGGTAAGGAGCGGTTTTTTTGGCCAAAGCCACTGGACAGGCCCCGCGTGCTCGCTTAAGACACGCCACACCCGAACGGCAGCGCCGCAGGGTGATGTGCCCGGATAGCTCAGTTGGTAGAGCAGCGGATTGAAAATCCGCGTGTCGGCGGTTCAATTCCGTCTCCGGGCACCATATAATCTGACAAAAATCTCAGTCCAAGACCATGCTTGGGGTATTTAAAACCGGCGCAGTTATGGCTCGCCGGTTTTTGCATCAGGCGCGGGGCTGTTAGGCCTTGGCCCGTTCCACATAGGAATTGTCTTCGGTTGAAATCACGATCTTTGTACCCGCGCTGATATGCGGTGGCACCATGACGCGAAGGCCGTTCGACAGAATTGCGGGCTTATAAGACGACGATGCGGTTTGCCCCTTCATCACCGGTTCGGTTTCAACAATCTCAACGATGACTTTCATCGGCAGCTCAATCGCAATTGCGATGCCTTGATGGGTTTTAAGCGAGACGCGAATGCCATCCGCCAAAAACACCTTTTGATCGCCGATTACTTCGCCCGATACCGCCACCTGTTCATAGGTGTTGGGTTGCATGAAGTGAAACCCTTCGCCGTCTTCATACAAAAAATCATAGTCGCTGTCATCGACCTGCGCCTTTTCCACCTGTTCGGTGGTGCGCCAGCGTTCGGAAACCTTTACGCCGTCAGAAATGCGACGCATGTCGATTTGAGTTGTCGGCGTGCCCTTGCCGGGGTGAAAATTCTCTGCCGTCAGAACGACATACAGACGCCCGTCCAAATCGACGACATTTCCCTTGCGCAGGCTGGACGCGATGACTTTCACTTAAGCTTCCTTATGATACAAAGGCGCGCCGGATAAGGGCTACGCGGTTGCGTGTGGACCTAGCCTATCTGCGCAGAAATCTCCAGCCGAAAGCCGCTTTGATATGACAACCCTTCGTTTTGACGCTGCATCGCCGTGGTGGACGCCCGCCGTTCACGCCGACCGCCGGCCGCTGTTGCTGGCGCGCAACCGGATTCAGGCGGGGTTGCGGGAATATCTGGCAGCGGAGGGGTTTATTGAAGTTGATCCAGCGGCCTTGCAGGTATCGCCAGGGAATGAGGCGCATTTGCATGGCTTTGCAACACAGGCCATTGGCAATGATGGGATTTCCAGGCCGATGTATCTTCACACGTCGCCCGAATTTGCGATGAAAAAGCTTTTAGCGGCGGGGGAGGTGCGGATCGCGGCCTTTGCCCATGTTTGGCGCAACCGTGAACAGGGGCCTTTGCATAGCCCGGAATTTACCATGCTGGAATGGTACCGGGTTGGGGAAGGCTATGACAGCCTGATGCAGGATTGTTCGGCAATGTTGCGGCTGGCGGCCACGGCGGCAGGGGGACCCGTATTGCGGTACCGCGACCGGGTTTGTGACCCCTTTGCAGACTTTGAACGGATTTCTGTGGTGGATGCATTTCAGCGCTATGCGGGAATTGATCTGCTGACCAGCATTGCGGTGGATGGATCAACCGATGCGGGCGTGCTGGGCTTGGCGATGGATAAAGCGGGCATCAAGCGGGCGGCGGATGATACCTGGTCCGATATGCTAAGTCGCGCTTTGGTGGAACGGGTGGAGCCGAACCTTGGTCTTGGCCGCATGACGGTGCTGGACAGGTATCCTGCGGCCGAGGCAGCTTTGGCGCGGCCTGTGGCGGATGATCCACGCGTAGCAGAACGGTTTGAGGTTTATGCTTGTGGGGTTGAACTGGCCAACGGCTTTGGTGAACTGACCAACCCGGCAGAACAGCGACGGCGCTTTGGTTTGGAGATGGACGAAAAGGCACGGGTATACGGCGAGAGGTATCCTGTTGATGAGGACTTTCTGGCAGCGCTTGCCTTGATGCCAGATGCCAGCGGCATTGCGTTGGGATTTGACCGTCTGGTCATGCTGGCCACCGGTGCGCCGCGCATTGATGATGTGATCTGGACACCTGTCGCAACGGCATAGTCTGCTTAATTTCTTGATGCGGCAATCGCGCGGTTTCATGTGTTTCAACGGATGCGGGTGGAACTGGCTGCGACCAAGACTGCATTAGAAGAACGCAAGGTGATAGAAAGCGCGAAGGGGCTGGTGATGCGCGGCAAAGGGATTGGTGAAGATGCGATCTATGCGTTGATCCGAAAGGCAGTGATGGATCAGGGCAAGCGCATTGCCGATGTGGCGCAGGCGCTGGTGACAACGGCGGATTTGCTGAAGTAACAGTGACTTTGGCTCTTGGGTTTGTTCCGCTGGTTGATGCCGAACCTTCAATTGTGTCCGCCGAGTTTGGCTTTGCAGAGCCGAAGGGTTGCACCTTGATCTGCACCGGGCGGCGTCATGGTCGATGCTGCGCCATAAACTGGATTTTGGGCAGGTGGCGGCGGCACAAATGCTGTCAGTGGTGCCGGTGGCATCCGTTTTGGGGCTGGGCGTAGGCAAGTCTGCGGTTGATGCGGGCTAACGGGTTTGAGGCGGCGGTTAAAGCCGCC
>JACMNW010000168.1 GCA_014378345.1 Pseudorhodobacter sp.
AAGTGAAAGAAACATCGGCGCAAAAACGCGTCAGGCAGTTCCTTTTCATTGTTCGACGTGATGATCACCACAGGCCTGTGGCGCGCGCGAATGGTTTCCCCGGTCTCATAAACGTGAAACTCCATCCGGTCCAATTCTTGCAAAAGGTCATTCGGAAATTCGATATCGGCCTTGTCGATCTCATCAATCAACAGCACCACCCGATTGTCTGCCTCAAACGCCTGCCACAGCTTGCCCTTGCGAATGTAGTTGGCCACATCATTGACGCGCGCGTCGCCCAACTGGCTGTCGCGCAACCGGCTGACGGCATCATAATCGTAAAGCCCCTGCTGCGCCTTGGTGGTCGATTTCACATGCCATTCGATAATAGGCATATCCAATGCCGCAGCCACCTGCCGGGCCAATTCGGTTTTGCCCGTTCCCGGCTCTCCCTTCACCAACAGGGGCCGCTGCAGCGTCACGGCCGCATTGACCGCCATAATCAGATCATCCGTTGCCACATAAGCAGCGGTAGAAGCAAATTTCATCATGGGCCCAAGCCTTTGCGGGAAGTTGTTAAAACAAGCCTAACTGCGCCCCGATTTCGGTGCAACCACTAGTGACAATCGAACACGCATCCGCTACATGACGCGGTAATGGGAGCAGGCAATGATAGATGGTATTCTGTCGGAGCAATCCGGCGACTTGGGGAGTGGTGTTATGAAGGCAGAAGTGTTTCTTCCCGACGATTACCGTCCCGCCGAAAATGAACCTTTCATGAATGATCGACAGCTGGAATATTTCCGCCGCAAGCTGATTGTCTGGAAGCAAGAATTGATGTCGCAAAGCGCTGAGACGATTGAAGGCTTGCAAGAATCCGGTCGTAATGTGCCCGATATTGCCGACCGCGCGTCTGAGGAAACCGACCGTGCGTTGGAACTGCGTACACGGGATCGTCAGCGCAAGTTGGTATCAAAAATTGACGCAGCGTTGCGCCGGATCGAAAATAGCGAATTTGGATATTGTGAAGTATCGGGCGAGCCGATTTCCTTAAAGCGTCTCGATGCCCGCCCGATTGCGGTGATGACGCTGGAAGCTCAGGAAAAGCACGAACGCCGCGAAAAAGTGCACCGCGAGGATTGATCTGATGGGTTCTTGCCGCCCCATGATCAGCGCATCATCATCCCGCCGAGGCAGCAATGCTTCGGCGTTTTGCGTGGATAGGATGCGTAGACGATGATCCAATCGGGACAGCGGATTACCGTGGTTGGCGCGGGCGTTGCGGGTCTTGCCGTTGCCCGCGCCCTTGCCTTGCGTGGGGCGAGAGTGACTTTGCTGGAACAGGCTGCCGTGGTTACCGACATCGGCGCAGGCATTCAGATAAGCCCGAACGGGGCGGCGGTCATCAATGCCTTGGGCCTTGGTTCGGCTTTGGCCGCAAATAGCTTAGCCGCCGCGCGCGTGTCCCTGCATGACGGATTAACTGACAAAACTGTTCTTACCATGGACCTGACCCGTGACAGGACCGGCCGGGGTTTTCATCTGGTCCACCGCGCTGATCTTGTGACACTTCTGCGGGATGGCGCGATTGTTGCGGGCGTAGATATCCGCCTGAACCAAAAGATCGACCGGGTTGATCTTTCCGGCCCGGCGCCAGTTTTGCAGCTAACCGATGGCACCGCCCAAAGCGCCCCGGTTCTGATTGGCGCGGACGGCTTGCATTCACAAGTTCGCACGGCCCTGAATGGTGCGGAAACGCCGTTCTTTACCCATCAGGTCGCATGGCGCGCCACTATTCCGAATATCTCAGGCCTCGACCCATTGGTCGAGGTTCACATGGGGCCGGGCCGTCATTTGGTAAGCTACCCCCTGCGTGGCGGCGCGTTGCGCAATATCGTCGCGGTCGAAGAACGCGGTGGCTGGACGGCGGAAAGCTGGTCTTTGCAGGATGACTCATCAAACCTGCAGCGTGCATTTGGCGGTTTTTCCCCAAAAGTGCGCAGCTGGCTGGAGCAGGTCGCGCGGCCTAATCTTTGGGGCTTGTTCCGGCATCCGGTGGCCGAGGTTTGGCACAAAACGACGGCACAAGGTGGCGTGGCCATTTTGGGCGATGCCGCACATCCATCCCTGCCGTTCCTGGCGCAGGGGGCCAATATGGCGCTGGAGGATGCTTGGTGTTTAGCGCAATCCCTTGCTGATCACGCAACGTTGGATGCCGCGTTTGCGGCCTATCAAACTGCACGAAAATCGCGCACCGCAGCCATCGTTGCCGCCGCAAACACCAATGCGAGGGCGTATCATTTAACCGGTGCCGCGCGCCGTATTGCCCATCTTGGGCTTCGCATCGGTGGCAATATTGCCCCCAACTTTGCGCTTGGGCGCTTTGATTGGATTTACGGCCATGACGTGACCCGTGGCTAAAATCCACGCGCCACATAGCCAAAAGTTTTCAGAAAACTTTTGCCAAGGATTTTTAGAAAATCCTTGTCGCACGGTCCTTCAGGCGTCCAGATCAATCCAAACAGGAACGTGGTCAGACGGCTTTTCACCCGCCCGAACATCTTTTTCAATCTTCACATCACGCAACAAATCTGCTGCTTGCGGGGACAACAACATATGATCAATCCTTATCCCGTTGTTGCGCTCCCACGCGCCAGCCTGATAATCCCAAAAGCTGTAGTGGCCGGGCTCCGGGTGGCGCGTGTGAAACGCTTCGGTGAACCCAAGGTTCAAAATTCGGCGGTAAGCGTCGCGGGTTTGCGGCAAAAACAGCGCATCCTCTAACCACGCCTGCGGCTTTGCCGCGTCTTCTGCCTGCGGGATCACGTTATAATCGCCCGCCATCACAAACGGTTCTTCCAAAGCCAACAGATCGCGCGCTCGCGCTTCCATCCGGGCCATCCAAGCCAACTTATACTCATATTTCGGCCCCGGGGTCGGGTTGCCATTGGGCAGATACAGGTTGCAAATACGCACGGCTTTTGTACCAATCACGGTTGCCTCAATCCACCGAGCCTGTTCATCGCC
>JACMNW010000169.1 GCA_014378345.1 Pseudorhodobacter sp.
ATGAAGATCAGGCCGTCATCGGTATTGTGGCTGGCGATGGCAAGCTCGATCGGGAACTCTTCGTCACCCTTGCGCATGGCTGTCATCTCAAACCGACCAGAGTTCACAACCCGGAAACTGCCATAGCGCTTCATGCGCGCCATGCCGGCTTCGTGGCTACCGCGGGCGCTGGGCGGTATGATCAGATCGGACAGATTTGCCCCAAGGGCCTCTTCGCGAGAGTAGCCGAATTGCTGTGTGGCGGCCTCGTTGAAGGCGATGATGCGCCCGTCCATCCCGGCGACGATGATGGCATCCAATGAGGTGCCGACCGTTGCCGCCAGTCGCGACGAAAGCCGCGCCGTTTCGGCGGCCCGGGCTTCCGAAAGCCGGTTCAGCCACAGCACCAGTGCGTTCATCAGAATAAGTGCAATCAGCACGATGCCTGCGGCCCAGGCGACTTGCCGTACCAACGCTGTAAAGGCAGCCCGACGCAGATCAGCCAGGGCTGCGTACTTGTCGACGATCTTGACGGACATATCGCGCAAGTCTTCGCGCAACGCCGTCGCCTTCTGCGCAATCGTCGGCAGGGAGGCCCGCAAATCCGTGTCATTCGAGTCGATGATGGGCGTGATATCGGTCAGGAAGTCTTCCAACCGGGTGTTCATCGGTGTCACAACGTCTTGCAGCCCAAGTTGGTCGAACATCTTTCCTTTGATGGCAGACTGGGCGCGGCTGTAGAAAAGATCGAAGCGCTTGCGCAGTTCGGTCAGAGGTAGATTGGGCTCAACCTGCGCAAGCTCTGTTTCAGCCTCAAAGCGAACGGCGTCGAGTTCAAGTTGAGTGACGTTCCAGTGGATGTTGTCCACCGGCTCTTCTTGAAATGCCTGCAATTCGCCCCGCAGGCGAACCCCCAGAACCAAAACCACTGCAACGGCGGCGGCCGCAAAAACCATGATAGCAGGCTGCAAGGCCCGCGCGAAGGCGGCCAAACGAGGTGTGCTCTTGGCCATGTCATTTACTCCGCGTTGGCGGATTACTCTCCGAACTCGATGCGGTCCAATTGCCAGATAGAGCGGGCATAAGCCACCTCTGTCCGGTAGTCAGCGTTGGCGTCATAGGGATATACCAGCCAGATCGGGCCCTTGTCGCGCAATGACATGGGCTTGCCATCCATCAGATAAGCCAACAGAGGGCCATCGTCCTTGACGTCGGCCATCGGCATGGAGATCTGATAGTCGTTCAGTGCCGTCAGTTTGATCGTGGTGCCCGTAGCACCCAGGGCAGCAATATAGTCTTTCAGAAGGACGCCCTGGAAGGTCGGGACCCCATCGGTCCAAGTCGTCGACGTGGTGAACGAGTGTTGTGGCATGGCGGCGAGGTGGGCTTGATCCAGCTTCAGCGTCCCGTCGCCGTTCCTCAGCGTTATCATGCCGGACGCCGTCAACAGAACGTCGCCTTTGGGCGCAGGAAAATCACCGGCACCGGCCCATGAAGCCGTCAAAACCAGGATTGCGCACGCCACTGCAATCGGCAATTTTTTCAAAACCAGAAACATGTGCAAAACCCCCGCTCGCGAACCATATCGCTCACCCGACTATCATTCACGTCGGTTTCCGTCGCCGGGTCTTTGGGATTGTAATCTACCCTTTCGAGTAGGCCCGGTCAGAATATCCCAGCTTCTTTGGCAATCATGGCAGCATGTGTGCGGTTCTTGGCCTCGATCTTGCGGTACAGGGTCTTGATGTGCAGTTTCACCGTAACTTCCTGAAGATCCAGTTCGCGCGCGATTTCCTTGTTGGCCAGACCCCGGCACAAGCGCTTGAGCACATCCAGCTCTCGTGGCGTCAATTGGGCGCCGGCGACCGTAGTCTGTTGGTGATCCCGCTCTGTCATCATGCTGATCGGGGCGTAGACTTCGCCTGCGGCCATGAAGCGCACGGCGGCAAGCAAGGAACGGGTCGACATCGTCTTGGGAAGGAAGCCTGCGGCGCCCTCTGCCAAGGCCTGCTCTGCCACGCTGCGCGGTGCTGTTCCCGATATGATTGCGACAGGTTTTGTGCCCTGCAACTTCTTCATTGCGGAAAGGCCTGCAAGCCCGTTCATACCGGGCATCATATAATCCAGCAGGACCAGATCGAACGGACCGCTCTTGCGAACCACCTCTACGGATGAGGGAAAGTCCGAGGCCACTGAAACCTCAAGCCCTTCTTCCTGACGCAAGAATGCAGCGATCGTGTCCCGCACGAGTTCTTGATCATCGACAAGCAATATTCTCACGGATACCTCTATCGCCAAGCCCGCCGTCCGCCGCACTTGAACGACCACGCGCTAAGCACCGTACAACCGATCAAGGGATGTCGGCAAGTCAACCCATGATGGAACCACGTCCCACTGTGACGCATATGTTTCGGCATGACATGTCAGGCGAAAGGGCGGCGCGATCTGGCCCTCGTGGTGCAAAGCTTCGTCAATGGAAGCCGGCATCCTTGGCGATCATCGTCGCCTGCGTTCTATTGCGGGCATCAACTTTCACGCAGATCGACTTGACGTGCACCTTCACGGTTGTCTCATGAACCCCCAACGCGGTGGCGATTTCGATGTTGGTCATGCCGCGGCAGACATGCCGCAAGACAACGGTTTCGCGTTGCGACAGTGTCGGCAGAGCTGCGGAGAGCTGCCTGCTTTGTGCACTCATGATCAACTGCGAAGGGGCATATTTCTCACCCGCGAGGATCATCCGCAACGCTTCGATCAATGAATTCGCAGCCATAGTTTTGGGCAGATATCCGGATGCACCTGATTTGAAGACCAGCTCCACCATGGTCGGCGGCATATTTCCCGAAATGATCGCCACTGGTTTGTCGCCCTGTTTCGCAACCATATCTGACAGGCCACGCAACCCGGACATTCCCGGCATCTGATAGTCGAGCAGAACAAGATCAAACCGCCCGTTGACGCTGACCGCATCCAGGGCCGAAGGCAAATCCGGCACGGCTCTTACCCGATAGCCGGTCATTTGCCTGATGAATCCAGCGATCGATTCGCGGACGAGTTCCTGATCATCGGCTAGCAGAATATTCATCTGTCTTCTCTTGGGCGA
>JACMNW010000170.1 GCA_014378345.1 Pseudorhodobacter sp.
CATACTGAAAAAAGAAGCCTTTGAAAACGCCATCCGCACCAATGGGGCCATTGGCGGTTCCACCAATGCGGTGATTCACCTGTTGGCCATCGCGGGCCGCGTCGGCATTGATCTGACGCTGGATGATTGGGATCGCTGCGGTCGCGATGTGCCGACCATTGTCAACCTGATGCCATCGGGCAAATACCTGATGGAAGAATTCTTTTATGCAGGCGGCCTGCCCGTAGTCATCAAACGTTTAGGCGAGGCGGGGCTTTTGCACAAAGACGCGCTGACCGTTTCGGGCGAGACGATGTGGGATCAGGTCAAGGACGTGGTCAACCACAACGACGATGTCATCCTGCCGACCGACAAGGCCTTGGCAAAATCCGGCGGCGTAGTGGTTCTGCGCGGCAATCTTGCACCCAAAGGGGCGGTGCTGAAACCGTCCGCCGCGACGCCCGCGCTGCTTGTCCACCGTGGCCGCGCCGTGGTGTTTGAAGACATCGACGATTACAAAGCCAAGATCAATGACGAGGCACTGGATATTGACGAGAGCTGTATCATGGTGCTGAAAAACTGCGGTCCCAAGGGCTATCCCGGCATGGCCGAAGTTGGCAATATGGGGTTGCCACCGAAAATCCTGCGCAAGGGTATTACCGATATGGTGCGGATTTCCGATGCCCGCATGTCTGGCACGGCTTATGGCACGGTGGTTCTGCACACCTCGCCTGAGGCTGCCGCTGGTGGCCCGCTGGCCGTGGTGCAAAACGGCGATTTCATTGAACTGGACGTGCCAAACCGCCGCCTGCACCTTGATATTTCTGACGCAGATCTTGCTGCGCGTCTTACCAATTGGAAACCGTCGCATATTCAAATGGAATCCGGCTATGGCTGGCTGCATCAAGCGCATGTGCAGGGGGCTGATACCGGCGCCGACCTCGATTTCCTAAAGGGCTGCCGTGGCGCGCCGGTTGGCAAGGATTCGCACTGATGAAAGTTGCTTTGGTGGGCATCGGCAAAATAGCCGTCGATCAACACGTGCCCGCCATCGCGGCGTCACCCGATTGGGAACTTGCCGCCACGGTGTCGCGCAGTGGCACGGTGGACGGGGTACAAGCGTTTACCGATTTCGCCACGATGCTGGCTCAACGGCCTGATATTCCTGTCGTCTCGCTGTGCCTGCCGCCGCAACCCCGTTTTCCTTATGCCGAAGCGGCATTAAAGGCGGGACGTCATGTGATGCTGGAAAAGCCACCCGGCCAAACCTTGGCGGAAGTGCACGCTTTGCAAGCCCTAGCCCATGCCAATGGCGTATCCCTGTTCGCCACATGGCACAGCCGCATGGCGCATGGCGTGGTGGGGGCCAAGGCGTGGTTGGCAGGTCGCACCGTCACCCGCGCGCACATCACTTGGCGCGAGGATGTTTACAAATGGCACCCCGGTCAGAATTGGGTGTTCGAACCAGGCGGCATGGGTGTGTTTGACCCCGGCATCAACGCTTTGTCGATCCTGACGGAAATTCTGCCTGCCCCGGTGCATCTGACGGCCGCCACTTTGACCTTCCCCGAAAACTGCCAAACCCCAATTGCGGCGGCACTCTCCTTCAGCGGCAACGTCACCGCAGATTTCGATTGGCGTCAGACCGGACCGCAGACTTGGGATATCGAGGTTGATACAGACGCAGGCAAACTTGCGCTACGCATGGGCGGCAATGTGCTGGAGGTGGACGGCAAGGCGGTGGCAGGCGAAAACACCATCATGGGTGAATATCCGGCCCTTTACGCCCGCATGGCTGCCCTTGTTGCCAATGGCCAATGCGACGTTGATCTGGCCCCCATGGTGCATGTGGCCGATGCAATGACGCTGGGAAAACGGCTGTATACTGACCCTTTTCATTTTTAGCACGATCCCGCGAGCGGGGATCAACAACAGGCTTAGGGCTTGACGGCGCAGCTTTGCTTCAAGACGGTGCGCAGCAGCCCAAAACACTGAGGATACAATGAAATCATTGACCATCGCGGCCCTGCTGGCAGTTACCATGACGCCTGTTGCGAAGGCCGATACAGCCGATGGCGCAGCCCTTATTGCGATGACATGGGACCAGATTGTAGACCAAGCGCGCGGCGGCACGGTGAACTGGTTCATGTGGGGTGGGTCTGACAGCATCAACCAATACGTCTCAGGCTATATCGGTGGCATCCTGATGGCGGATTATGGCATCACTCTGAACCGCGTGGGCCTCACCGATACGGTCGAGGCGGTAAATATTGTGCTGGGCGAAAAGCAGGCGGGCGTTACCGACAAAGGCAGCGTTGACATGATCTGGATCAACGGCGAAAATTTTCGCACCCTGCGGCAGGGCGATATGGTCTGGTATGTGGCGATCCTCGATGCACGTCTGCCCGACGGCAGCGGGGTCGAGGTCTGTCGGCAGATCCGTTCGGGCGAGCCGTCGACCAAGGCGATCATCTTGAC
>JACMNW010000016.1 GCA_014378345.1 Pseudorhodobacter sp.
ATCGTTACTGATGGCGATCACAATCTCGTTGCTGCCGCTCTGGAGCGGCAGTTGAAATTCGCCGTTTTCAATGGCCATGCGTCCCAGTGGATTCTTGCGCGCCGTCGCCGGATAATAAAAATTCTTGTCCACGTAGACACGCTTGCCATTAGCAAAAATCCATACCTGCCTGGCGAAACCGAGCTTGACATGTTTTTCTTGAGCTCGTTCCGAGTTGATCGTCGTTTTCAGCCAGATCAAGTCCGGCTCGCCGCCAGGGGTGCCATGGTGACGGCTGATGTTGACGAAGCCCTTGCGCTCGGCGTCGATGCGCTCCCAGTCGGCGAAAGTCGGCATGTCGCCCGCTTTCACTTCCTTGCCGACCGCGATAGTCGACATCGGTGAAAGCAGCCAGTGCCGCACGTAGCCAGGATCGAGCGCCGTCGGGTCGGCCGCCTGTGCCGGATCGAGGCCTTCGACCGCGTCCGGCGTGACCACCACGTTGGCATAACTGGCGTTGCCCCGCAGTTGCACCCCGCCGCTCATTGCGTTTCCTTCCAGGCTACCCACTTTGAGCACGGGCGTCGCTTCGCGGTTGAGATAAACGCGCATTTGTTTTCCTGAGACAACGAGCTTGATATGGTTCCAGCCAGTCAGGTGGAGTGGTGCGGCAGCCTGGTATTCAGGATAAACGTCCCATTGCACCTTGCCACGCACGACGGGCGCATACTGGATGCATTCACCCCCGTCCGCGCAGCCCTCGAACGGCCGCAGATAGAGGTACTCCGAGGTGTTTTTATCCTGTCTACGGAACCAGACGCCGGACGTTTCCATCTCGTCGCCATCCTCGTTGATGTCGTATTCGATGGTGCCGTTGGAAAATTGCATGCCCTTAACGGTAGCGCCGGCGCCATTGACGGTCAGCACTCCGTTCGGGAAGCCGTCTCTTTTGGAAAAGCTGATCTGGCCGTCGGCATCCCACCGCGCAGGCGTCATTCCGATTTCTGCCGCGGATGAAGGCAGCGGAAGCGAGGCGATTGCCAGTGCAGCCAGGCCAAGTCCGGCGAGGTTTCGAAACATCATACAAATACTCCAGAATGAACGCCTTGGCGTGGGGAAACATTATTGCTTATTCCGTGCCGGAAGAGGAGCGTCGTTCCCAACGGGCGGTTTTGCGGCCTGAAGCGGATCGTGACGCAGTTCAAGCGGCGTGGGGCACGCGCTAAATGATTCAGCGCAAAATTAAGTGAAACGATGCAAGCGCCCGACCTGGTGGTATCGAGAATCAAAGCGTGCGAACAATCGATCCTTCGGCACTTATGCTGGTTACGCGGCAGCCGAAGAAAAGGCCGTCAAACGCACCTCGATATATCCAAGTCTGCTGAGCCCGCCGTGAGTACGAGAAATACTGTATGTCGCCTTGCTACGAAAATATTCGACAGAATCGGTCAGATTTGAACGTCGCATGTCGTGGCGGTCCGGATTATCGGGACCGGCACGATGCAGATTGGTCGCCCACCCGCTACTGCGGCGATTGCGCATGCTATATCGACCAGAACATCGTGAGCAGCAGAGCATGGAGCGCTTGATTCGCTGATTGGCGAGGGCAGCACTAGCGCACCGGCGTCCCAAGGAGGTAGGGTCGCAGGCCCGCATAGACCGCAAATAAGGTCGGCGTGGGTACACCAAGCCGCGCACCCAGTTGCACCGCGTAGCCGTGCAGCGCGTCCAGCTCAAGGCGTCTGCCGTTCGCAAGATCCTGATAGAGAGAGGAATAATTGGTAGGCGCGAGCGACTCCAGCAAGTTGACGCATTTCTGCATCATGTCGTCGCCAAGATCGACATCATCGGCCGTGGCCAGTTGCAGCAATTCTTCGACCTGGAGCTGCCAAAGGCGGCGCGTTTCAGGCACCTCACGCACGAATTTGACCGGCAGGCGGGTCAGGGCCGTCGTACCGGCGAGCGCCGTGAGGAAGACAAATTTTTCCCACAGCGTGCGGCGGATGTGCGGCACCAGTTCAACAACGATGTCGGCGTCTTTGCATGCTGCGAGGAAAGCGCTGGCGCGCTCGGATGGCAGGCCGTTGAACTCGCCGAACACGATCTTGCCCAGTTGGTGGTGAGCGATGATGCCGGGCTCCTCGATGTTGGAAAACACGTAGGATACCCCGCCCAATAAA
>JACMNW010000171.1 GCA_014378345.1 Pseudorhodobacter sp.
CTTCGTCCACGATGTCCTCGGCGCCGGCGTCGAGGGCCGCCAGCATGATGTCGTCCTCCTCGACCGAGCGGGGCACGTTGATGACGCCCTTGCGCTCGAACTGCCAGGCCACGGCGCCGTCTACCTTGGCCAATCCCTCAAATTCATGGCCCCCGTCCGCCCCGGCGATACCGTTTATGCCGAGGTGAAAGTGACCGCGATAGACCATGCCAAACGCCGGGTAACCCTTGAAACCCACTGCGCAGTGGGCGATACCGTTGTGCTGAAAGGCGAGGCGCTGGTTTTGGCACCAAGCCGCAAGTTCGACTAGCGGGGCTAGCCCCGACACCGGGGATACATGAAGATTTACCAACATTGGCAAGGGCTTGACGTTACAGCCAAGGGCGCATCCGTTGCCATGGGCAACTTTGACGGCGTGCATCTGGGCCACCGCGCGGTGATTGATCTTGCCCGTGGAACCGCCCCTTTGGGCATCCTTACGTTCGAGCCGCACCCACGCGAATACTTTGCGCCGCAATCCCCGCCGTTTCGCTTGATGAATTCCGAAGCCCGCGCAAACCGCTTGGCCAAGCTGGGGGTGGAACGCCTTTATCAGCTTCCTTTCGGCCCAGATCTTGCGGGTCTTTCCCCCGACGCCTTCGCCCGCGACGTGCTGGCGCAAGGCCTTGGTGTGTCCCACGTTGTGGTCGGTGCGGATTTCTGCTTCGGCAAGGGCCGTGCTGGCAAAGCTGCCGACCTGCAAGCCCTTGGCAACACATACGGATTCAAAGTTACCGTCGCTGATCTGGTGAAATCAGACGGCGTCGAAATCTCCTCAACCGCCATCCGCAGGGCGCTAACCGACGGCCGCCCGCGCGATGCAGCCTCCATGTTGGGCCATTGGCACCGCATTGAGGGCGAAGTTATTCACGGTGAAAAACGCGGCCGCGAACTGGGCTATCCCACTGCCAACATGTCGGTCGCTGGCCTGCACCTGCCCCGTTTCGGTGTCTACGCCGTTTTCGCAGATATACTGACAGGACCACAGATGGGCAGCTATATGGGAGCCGCGTCGCTCGGAGTGCGCCCGATGTTCGGTGTAAACCAGCCCAACCTCGAAACATATCTCTTTGATTTCAACGGTGATCTGTACGGCCAACACCTGTCCATCGCCTTTGTCGATTACTTGCGCCCCGAACTTAAATTTGACGGCCTGCCTGGCCTGCTGGCCCAAATGGCTGCCGATTGCACCCGCGCGCGGGAAATTCTGGTGGCCCTGCCATGACCGAAAAGAAACGCCCCAAATTCTGGGAAACCGTTCCCTTGAAGAATATGAACCAGACGGAGTGGGAGGCGCTGTGTGATGGATGCGGCAAATGCTGCCTGAACAAGATCGAGTATGAGGATACGGGCGAAATTGCCTACACCCGCGTGGCCTGCCGCCTGTTGGACAACGAAACCTGCCGTTGTGCGCAGTACCCTATCCGCCACCAATTCGTGCCCGATTGCGTGCGTCTGTCGCCCAAAACCCTGCCAAAAATCGCCTATTGGATGCCCCGCACCTGTGCGTACCGCCTGCTGCATGAAGGTAAGTCGCTGTACGCGTGGCACCCGCTGATCACGGGTGATCCGCAATCTGTGCATGACGCAGGCGCATCGGTTCAGGGTTGGACCATTCCCGAATTCGAAGTGCCCGAAGAAGACTGGGAAGACCATATTATCGAGGAAACGCCCTGATGTTTTTCACCTCTGACAATGCCTCCGGTGCTGCCCCCGAAATCATGGCAGCCGTTGCCCGCGCCAATGAAGGCTTCGCGCGCAGCTACGGGGCCGATGACATCATGGTGCGGGTGAAAGCCCAGATACGCCAGATTTTTGAGGCACCGGAGGCCGCCGTCTATCTGGTAGCCGTTGGTACGGCAGCCAACGCACTTGCGCTGGCAAGCCACTGCCAACCTTGGGGCGCCGTTTTTGCACATACTGACGCCCATATCGCGGTGGACGAATGTGGCGCGCCAGAGTTCTTTACCAGTGGAGCAAAACTGGTGCCAGTTGACGGCGCACATGGTAAGATGACACCCGAAACCCTTGCGCAAACCCTTGGTCGCATTGGCGAAAGTGGTGTGCATGGTGTGCAGCGCGGCATGATTTCGATCACCAATGTCACCGAAGCGGGAACAGTTTATACGGCGGCGGAAGTGGCGGCCTTGACGGCAGTCGCAAAGACCCATGGCCTTCCATGCCACATGGACGGTGCACGGTTTACCAATTCTTTGGTGACAACCAACACCAGTGCCGCAGATATGACATGGGCGGCGGGAATTGATGTGTTGACGTTCGGAGGCACCAAAAATGGCTGCTTGGGGGTAGAGGCAGTGGTAATATTCGATCCCGCAAAAGCCTGGGAGTTTGAATTGCGTCGCAAACGCGGTGGGCATCTTTTCTCCAAACACCGCTTCCTGTCAGCACAGATGGAGGCTTACCTTACGGATGACCTCTGGCTGCGCCTTGCCAACCACGCGAACGCCATGGGCGGTCGGCTGGCGCGAGGTATCAAAGCGCTTCCAGACGTTCACCTGAGGCACCCTGTTCAGGCCAACATGCTGTTCCCGGAATGGGCGGCCGGCACGCATGCCCGGCTAGAGGCAAAAGGGGCCGCCTATTACCAAATGCCTGCCCCCGAAGGACGGGAAGGCGCAAGGCTGGTCGCATCATGGAACACGACAGAGGCCGAGGTTGACCTCCTTCTTGACGCCTTGAAATCGTAAGATGGGCGGTTGCGTTCATCCTACGCCGCAGCCAAATGCGCCATTACCGCCGTTGCCACCTCGTCGGGATGCGTGATCGGCACCATATGCCCGGCCCCCGGCACCACCAACCTTTTCACCTGGGGTAGACGCCGCGCAAGTTCATCTTGCACTGCCCTGACGATGGCAGGGGATGCCGCCCCTTCGACCATCAGCACAGGCACACCAATGCTTTCCAACCCCATGTAGCGTAAAAGTCCTGCGGAATCGTCCAGCAGAAACGGGTTCTGGGCGGCAATAAAATGAATGCGATCTATCATGTAATGCTGTTGGCGGGCGGGCAAATCGGCAAACGCTGCGCCGTTGCCCCATAGACCGTGAAACATTGCCGCCGCATCTTCTTTGCGTCCTTCGGCAAGCGATTGGGCCACAGCCAGATGTTCAACCTTAAACAGCGCGAAAGCGGGTGATCCGCCAGCCCGCGCCGCCGCAAACAGAGGCGGTTCAATCAAAACCAAAGATCGCACCAAATCTGGCCGCTCCAACGCCATTCGCAAGGCCACCGTCGC